>JBMGNO010000017.1:0-22445 GCA_049739405.1 Rickettsiaceae bacterium | reverse complement strand
GCGTAAAGCTGCACAAAATCTAGACTTTGAAGAGGCCGCCAAATTACGAGATGATATTAAAGTTCTTGAAGATGCCGCTTTAAAAATGTAGTTTGTTAACCCGCTAAAAAGCTGCACATGCGACGCAGGAGTACTTTTTGCCGAATTTATTTTGCCTATCTCCCTAAAAAACTTGGTTTTTAGGGAGATAAAAATATTATTTGATGAAATATAAAAAGTGGATAATTCAGCTTAATTCACTATATTTACATGGTTAGAATAATTTTGGCGCATCTACTAGTATGTGTTTACGTTAACTTGGTCCTTATTTTAACAAATTATACATAGTCTGACCAATTTCAGACGGCGATGCTGAAACCGCAACTCCTGCAGAGCGAAGCGCTTCAAGCTTATCCTCAGCCGAACCTTTTCCTCCATCAATAATAGCACCAGCATGACCCATTCTTTTTCCTGGAGGAGCTGTTACGCCCGCAATAAATCCTACAACTGGTTTTTTTATGCTATGGGATTTTAAGAAATCAGCCGCTTCTTCTTCGGCGCTACCACCAATTTCACCAATCATTATTATTGCTTGAGTTTCATCATCATGTAAAAATAAATCTAAACAATCAATAAAATTAGTGCCATTAATTGGATCACCGCCAATACCAATACAAGTTGATTGACCAAGACCCACTTCGCTCGTTTGTGCTACTGCTTCATAAGTCAATGTACCTGAGCGTGAGACAATACCTATTTTACCTTTTTGATGAATATGGCCAGGCATAATACCAATTTTACACTCATCAGGAGTAATCACACCAGGGCAGTTAGGGCCAACTAACCTTGTTTTTGACCCTTTAAGAGCTCTTCTCACATTCATCATATCAGTCACCGGTATGCCTTCAGTAATACAAATTGCTAGCTCAATTTCTGCGTCAATCGCCTCTAGGATTGAATCTGCGGCAAAAGCTGGTGGAACATAAATCACACTGGCATTTGCACCAGTAATATCAACAGCTTCTTGCACAGTGTTATACACTGGCAAATTTAGATGTGTATTACCGCCTTTACCTGGCGTTACTCCGCCAACCATTTTAGTCCCATATTCAATCGCTTGCGTTGAATGAAATGTTCCTTGGGAGCCTGTAAAACCTTGGCATATTACTTTCGTGTTCTTATTAATTAATACTGACATTGTTTTTTTCTCCCTTATATAGCTTCAACAATTTTTTTCGCTGCATCGCCTAGATCATCAGCGGCAATTATTTTTAAACCAGATCCAGCTAAAATTTCTTTTCCTTTTTCAAAATTAGTTCCAGCAAGTCTAACAACTAGTGGCACTTCAATACCAACATCTTTTGCTGCTGCCACTATACCTTCTGCAATAACATCACATTTCATTATGCCACCAAAAATATTGACTAGAACACCTTTAACAGCAGGGTCTGATAATATAATTTTGAATGCTTCAGTAACTTTTTCTTTAGTAGCTCCACCACCAACATCAAGAAAATTTGCCGGCTCTGCACCATAGAGTTTAATAATATCCATAGTTGCCATTGCTAATCCTGCACCATTAACCATACAGCCAATAGTCCCATCCATACGAATATAGTTTAAATCAAACTCACTTGCTTTGACTTCAAGAGGGTCTTCTTCATCTTTATCTCTTAATTCAACAATTTTGGGCTGACGGAATAATGCATTCTCATCAAAATTTATTTTTGCATCAAGAGCTAGTAAATTTCCTTCGTTAGTCTCTACAAGAGGATTAATCTCAATCTGACTTGCATCTGTTTTTACAAATGCTTCATATACTGATTTAACAATTTTCATCATTTGTTTTGCTTTTTCACCTTTAAAACCCAAAGAAAAAGCTATACTACGACAATGAAATGGCATAATGCCAGTGGCTGGATCAACAGAAATTTTAATAATCTTTTCGGGGGAGTTATCGGCAACCTCTTCAATATCAACCCCGCCTTCTGTTGAAGCCATGAAAGTAACACAGTTTAAGCTACGATCCATCACTGCACTGAAATAATACTCATGCTCTATGTCGCAACCCGATTCAATATATACTCTTTTTACAACCTGTCCTTCTGGACCGGTTTGATGAGTAACGAGCTTTTTACCAAACATCTCATGAGCATAGGAAACAGCCTCTTGTTTTGACTTAGTGACTTTCACACCACCAGCCTTGCCTCGTCCGCCTGCATGTATTTGGGCCTTCACAACATATAATGGGGCTTCAAAAGATTTAAATAAATTATCTATATCTCCTTTATCTAAAGCAACGATACCACTTGAGCATGGAACTCCATATTCCTTTAATACTTGTTTCGCTTGATATTCATGAATATTCATCTTTTACTTACCTTTTATTACTATTTTTAGTATTGTAAGTTTATAATTTATCTCCATTAATCGCTTATGTCAAAGGAAAAACCTTAAATTTACAAAGTAATTATTTCACTCAGCCGCTTACGCGGGAACTGAAAATGATGATAATCAACTGGAGCGCTCCACTCTCCTCCCCATTCAGAAAATTCATTATTTTGAAAAATATGTACAATTTTTTCAACCATACCTAATCTTTGCCGTGAGCGATCGCGAAATTCATTAGACTTTTCTGGTATTATTTTTTCATTATCACTACCAGGATTGATAATATAAGGGTTTTGGACAGGATTAATATCAATAGCTAGGCCATAAGAATGCATAGATATGAGATCGCTATTTTCTATTTTCCGGTAATTAAAACCAGAGCTATTATTCATACTCATTGATAAATTATCATCCCCAGCAAATTCATCAATTAATTTAACGCTATGAATTGGAAACTTTATATCATATAGCTGTTTAAAAATTTTAACTGTACTACTTGCAACTTTTTTATGTACTATAATTTCTCCAATAGTTTTTTGATAATGGAAATCATAGTGTATTAACTCAATTAATACTAGGTCACTCAAAGGGACAGGGCATTTTTTGGTCCATATATGGTGGTATTTCATTTTCTCAATTATATTATCATTTAATATTTTGACTTTAAATGCCATATGTTTATGGTACCTCCAAGTTTTTATTCCTTCAACGTATTGTGTAATATATTCTACCAAAATGCAATTAATATTTTCATTTAACCTATTATGAAAGATTGGAAATTACCCAGTTACTATTTAAATAATCATCAGAATATTTATTTAAGTAATTCTGATAATCACCCTTAAAATCAATCATTTTTTTATGGTTAAGTGATATAACTCTTGTTGCTATCGCTGTTGCAAAATCTCGGTCATGCGTTACTAAGATCAATGTTCCAGGATAATTCACTAGAGCCTGTTTTAATGCGTCTCGAGACTCAATATCCAGATGATTAGTTGGTTCATCTAAAACTAATATGTTACGCTTTTCTAATATAATTTTTGCTAATAATAATCTTGCTGCTTCACCACCGCTTAAATGTAAAATATTTTTCAAAATATCATCCTGAGAGAATAAAACTTGGCCTAAAACAGTTCGAATTGCCGATGTAGTCTCTGATGGTGCTTGGTTAGTAAGCCACTCCAGAACATTCATACTTTCATTTAGCAGCTCATGGTGATCTTGTGCAAAATAAGAAATTTGCGATTCATATCCCCATTCGTAACTACCACTATCGGCCTTGACCTTATCAAGCATTATTTTTAATAATGTTGATTTACCAATACCATTAGCACCAATTATAACGACCTTTTCACCTCGATCTATTTCAAATTTAATATTATTTAAAATTTTCTTATCTTCATAAGATTTAGTGATTTTTTCTATCTTAAGAACATGTTTTCCAGATGGCCTTATTTGCTTAAACACAAAAGATGGAGACACTCTAGAACTTTTCTGGATATCCGGTAATTCAATTGCATCCATTTGCTTTTCACGCGATTTTGCTTGGCGAGATCTTGTTCCTGCACTAAATTTATCAACAAAAATTTGCATTTTATCAATTTTCTTTTGCAGATAGTTGATCTCATGCATTTTATGCTCTATAACTTGTTCTTTTTGAAAGACAAACTTATCATAATTTCCTGTATATAGATTAATTTCACCATAATCAATATCTATTATATGTGTTGATACGTTATTAAGAAACATAACATCGTGGGAAATAAATACTAAGACTCCTTTGAATTTTTCCTTTAAATAGTTTTCTAGCCAATAAATTGATAATATATCCAAGTGATTAGTCGGTTCGTCGAGTAATAATATATCAGGATTATTAAAAAGGCTTTGCGCCAAAAGAACTCTTAATTTGTACCCACCAGACAACCTTGACAAAGGCTCGTAGTGCATTTCTTCTTTAACTCCAAGACCAACGAGTAGTTCAGCAGCAAAAATTTCTGCAACATAGCCATCATTATCTGCAATTATTTGCTCCAAATCTCCTAATCGATAGCCGCTCTTCTCATCAAATTCTTCAAGTTTCAACAACTCTTCTTTTTCCTGCATTGCTTGCCATAAAGCTTGATTCCCTGCAATAACAGTATTAATTATCAAAGTATTTTCATATTTGAATTGATCTTGACTCAAACATCCAACTCGCGAATTCTTTTTAGTCGTTACTTCTCCTCCACTAGGCTCTTCTTCTCTAAGCATTAATTTAAATAAAGTAGATTTACCTGCACCATTAGCGCCAACAAGACCATACCTTTTATTGCTATTTAAGTTTAAATTAACGTCAGTGAATAGCAGTTTAGGACCAAACTGCATGGATAAGTTGTTTATTTTAATCATCTGTTGTTTTTAGTATTTTTGAAAAAGCTTTAATGAGTGTTATCATATAAAATACACATAATTAAAAAAATATATAGTATTTTTTGTGTAATAGCTTAGTAACTTTAATAGCATTTTTGTTATTTTTATTTTGCAATATTCTAGCTAATCAAGTAATTATTATTAATCAAGTAAATATTATTGAGTAATTAAGTTATGATTTCGAGATTTTTAAATTTAAGTTTAGTGTTAATTTTTTTAACATTAGTATCGTTGTTTGTTTATAGAGAAATGAGTAAACCAACCACCGCTTCAGCATCAATAGGCTCAACACAGCCACAAAAAGATGTTAATATAAACAAAGATGAAGTGGATAAGATAGTGCAGGCTTATATTCAAGACCACCCCGAAGAAATAGTTCAATCTTTGGAAAACTTACAAATGCAACAGCATCATAAGAAAGCTCAAGAATTATCAAAGAAATCTGATAATTATATTAAGTCCCATGGAACTGACCTACAAAAGGCTTCTAATCCACCAATATTGGGCAACCCAGATGCAAATATTAAAATAGTAACTTTCTTTGATTATAACTGCTCATATTGTAAAAAATCTCATAAAGTTGATATGGAGCTGTTAAAACAAGATAAGAATGTACAGTTAATATTACGCCCTATACCAATTTTAGGAGATAGATCAGATTACGCTATTAAAGTCGCAATGGCCGTGTGGAAAATAGCTCCAAATATTTTCCCAGAATTTCATGCGGATATTATGAAAGTCAAAAAAACTGATAATGACTTTATTAAAGCGTTGGTAAGCAAATATGAAATTGACTACGCAACAATAAAAGCAGAGCTTGACAGCGAAGAGATGAACGCTAAGATCGCGCAAAACTTTGAGTTTGCTCGCAATATGGGAATTAAAGGCACACCATCATACGTTGTTAATGATCATTTCATACCTGGGTTAATTAGTCTGGACCAAATGAAACAAATTATTATGCAAATCAGGGCTCAAGATAAAAAATAGTAAAACAAAAATATACTTGTAGGTGCCGTAATATTTAATGGCACCTGCATTAATTAATAAGAGTAATCACTATCACCACTAATAGCTAATTGATATTGTTGGCTAAAACTTTTTTCTCCAAAATCATCATTATAGATCATTTTGTGATATCCCGTATTATCATTCCAGCTAATATCCAAACTTACTTTAAGCGATGTTACTTTACTCTCTTCCGGCACAATTATTTTTAACATATGGTCAATTAAAGATAGTTTGTTCTGATTATTAATTCCTTGTACCACACTGGGGAATGTAGCTTGAAAATTACCGTCTATTCTTACTGATTGAGAGTAAATTTTAGCAAGGAATATATGATTTTGCATTTTAAAAGCAATGGTTGCCATGTCGTAGCCCGCATTATTACAAGCGCTATATAATTTTTGTATTACGTCTGGTTGATTTTCATACTCATTAAATACTTTGTCTAAAAAATCTATATGATTATTAAAAGCCGCATGATGTAAGGGAGTGTTTCCGTTTTCATCTTTTTGTGAAATTATTTCTTCACTGATATTATCAGATTCTTGGCATTTTTGGCATGTAGTAACATTATCTTCCGTTTTCTCTTTAGAAAAACCAAAAAACACGAAAATAACACCTATACAACCTGCGTAAACAATAAATGGATTTATTTCTTTTAAAATAAAGTTCCAAACATCATCGAATTTTATACTCATAACTCTTAACCCCTATAATATTACAAATAAATATCAATTATTATAAATTATTTTTTACAACTCCTAAATTATATCTAAAGGTTTTATCGCGGCATGTCAACACAACTAAAGCTATACTTTATAAAATAAAACCTAATTTCATTACTTTATTACAAAAAATTATCCACGATTAAAATTTTTACAATAAATCGCTTGTAAATTGTTTTAAAATATGTTAATTTATGTTAGTATTTAAAAATCAACACAAAACAAAGGTTTAAAAATGGCTAGAAAAAACGACTTTATACTAGAAGTGGACAAGTTTATTGGTAACAAAATTTTCTCTTTAAGATTGGCTCTTGGCCTGTCTCGTCAGCAATTAGCAGAAGTAATTGGCGTTACTCACCAACAACTACAAAAATATGAAAAAGGTATCAACAGAATTTCTGTAGGTAGATTAGTATTAATTGCTAAGGCTTTATCAAAAGACCCATCTTATTTCTATGAAGGTTTAGAAAATAACAATAATGAAGAGCAAAATACTCAGCATCAGCGTATGTGTATTGAAGTGTCAAGAAACTTCATGAAAATAGAAAACCCTGATCATCAAACAGCTCTAAATTCTTTAGTTAAATCTTTAGCAAAGCTAGACATGGCTAGCTAAGGCTTAAGAATTTTTATTTGAGATACTCTAGCAGGAAAGGTTAATAATTAGAATCTCCGGTATATTTTTTATATCCTCCTATATTTACTCCTTTTAAATCGGAGATCTATAACTATGTCCTAGCAGAGTTAAGCGCTAAATTACAACATGTAGTTTAGCGCTTTTTTATATATAGTGAATTTTATGAACTGTACCCTTAATTTACTATACTATATATCTCTAACTTCAGTGAATTTAATTTTGCCTTTTTTAAAGAAAAACACCGCTCTATTCCAAAGTCGAAGTAAAATATTTTGGCGACCCAAAGCATCACCCTTCTGACGTCTGAATTTTTGCTTAGTATAAAGCTGATAGTTGTCTATAAGCGAAGGAATAACCTGTTTATAATATACTTTATATAAATCATGCATTGTCTCCTTAGTCACAACGTAACCCCACTTTAAAGATTGCTGAGGGATACGAGCCAAGCTCTCAGCGCATGCAATTGCTTCCGTTACATCGGGGTCACTATGTTGATAAACATCCGCCACAGGAGAAAGATGCGATAGCATATCAGTAATCATTATTTTTATCATCAAGCCCATATATTTTTCTCGTCGATAGAACATATTTGGAAAAATTAAATTACGCTTGTTGGTATATTTTAATAATCGCATTTTCTGAAAAAAAATAACAATTTTAAGCCACCATATTTTCAATCCAGTAATTTTTTGCTTATCATAAAAACGAAGAGATGTTTCCTTATCTATCAACTCTTTCATACCATGCTTCATTAAATCATTTAATAAATAATTACATCTTTGTATGTCATCTAGCCGAGCTTTCGCAACGTTATCTTTAGCCTTATTACAACTAAAATTAGCTGAATGTCGGCTAAGTTGACGACCATATGGGTCACGAATTATATCTGCATAATGCCCTATTTCTTGAGCTGCAATGATCTGAAACCTAGCTAAAGCCGCCCATCCATCTCCGTATTGCGGATGCTCTTCACTATTTTTTGCAAATGGATCACCTCCACAGGAAACATAAATAATTGCATCTTGTCCATCTGTGCTTTGCATACCGCTATTAGAGCCATTATTTCGCCAATTAGCAATATTCATTGTATCACCAATATTATGCGAATAAGTTATAAACACTTCTACTTTATCTAAAAGTAGCCAGCGAATTACTATTGGATGCGCTGATTGCACTAAAATTCTAGCAATTCTAATCAGTAAGTCTTCTGGTGGGAGTAATAATCTTTTTGCTTTCTTTGCCATAATGTCAATTATTTCATTTAGCCTTTTTGTACTAATTGACACACCATATTTTTGATAGTAATTCGTAATTATCTCTTTGGTAGTAGTAACTAGCTTCTCGCGAGTCAACTCTTTATAGCCAAATGCAAAGTTAATTTTATATTTATTATCAGAAAAACGCACGAAATTACTATAATAGCCAGTATCCACACGTATTCTACCAGATTTTACTAACTCTTGTGCCAGCCCCTCATATTCTATGGAAATATTTTCCAAATATATTGCAGGAGCTTTTCTAAGTATATGATAAACTGAATCCATAGTAACCTATAAATATAGTAAACCACGTTGCTAAATATTTTATATACTCTTGTACTATCTCCCAATATGTTCGACTATTAATAACTACTGGGTATGTAATATATTCAATATCATGATTAATCAGAGAAAATTCCAACAGAAAACGGCTTATTTTGCTTGAATCACCAATTATTCTAACCGTATCTACTTGGTTTTGTTTCAAGAACACGCTAACATTTTGCAAATAATTATTACTATAATTTTGAATTTGTCCTGAAGTGATCAACTGCTCCTGGGGAATACCGTGTTTTATTAATAACTCATCTAATTTGAGGCGTTGATTACTATTAACGAACATTACTGGGGTATACCCTAATTTCACAACGTTAATGGCAACCTTAATTTCACGAAGGTGATTGCCAACAACTATTACAGCATCAGTTTTATTAGCGTAAAAAGGATGTTTTTTATACGCATTATAGGCAAACCAAGCAAAACCTAATGAAAACACTATAAATAAAAAAACTAATAGCTTTAATAATCTTTGCATATGAATATATTATCAAATTCTTTTTTTAATACACTATCAAACTCTTCAAATGAGATATTAACTCCAAGTTCTTGTAATGATGTTACCGAATAATTTCTAATTCCACAAGGAATTATTCGTGAGAACTTGCTAATATCTGTGTGAATGTTGACCGCAATACCATGATATGCTACCCATCTTGTTACCTTAATCCCAATTGCTGCAATTTTTGCTGGCTGATTATGTTGATCTTTCACCCAGATACCAACTAACCCCTCAATAGTAAATGCTATGATATCAAAATATTTTAAACTATTGATAATCCACTGCTCAAGCTTACGCACGTACAATTTTATATCTTTTTGCTGCCGCAAATTAATTACTGGATAAATAACTCTTTGCCCAGGACCATGATAAGTAAACTTACCCCCTCTGCGCGAATAAATTACTGGAATATTACCAACATCGATAATCTCTTCATCTTTATAGCTTAGACCCGCTGTATAAACCTCGTTATGTTCTAGTAACAATATTTTATTTTCTTGATCTGGATTTACTATCATCTCATCAACATAAGATAGCATCTGCTCCATGGCTGTATTATAATCAATTAGTTCTTTAATAGTTATCCATTTTGTCATAACTCACCGACGACCAAAAAGCTTCTCTATATCTTTAAGCTTTAATTCTACATAAGTTTGACGACCGTGGTTACATTGACCTGAGAACGGCGTGTCTTCCATTTGTCTTAGTAGCTCATTCATTTCTGTACTATTTAATTTTTTCCCAGCGCGCACTGCATAATGGCAGGCATATGTTTCCGTTATATGTTCTATCAATTCTGTTAAAGCAATATTTTCGCCCATATCATGAAAATGATCCCCTAAATCATGGATTAGTTTTTGTGGATTAATATCGCCAATTAAGCTTGGTAATTCCGAAATAATAATGGATTTATTACCAAATTTTTCGATAATCATACCATATTTGGCTAAGATTTCTTTGTTTTCTTCAAGTAAATTAGCCCTATTTTCATCTGGCATTTCAACTATTTCCGGTATTAATAATCTCTGCTTGATCAAACCATTTTTTGCTATTTGACTCTTGATTTTTTCATAACCAATGCGCTCATGCGCAGCATGTTGATCTGTAATTATAATACTATCATCTGTCTGTGAAATAATGTACGTGCCATGAAACTGGGCTTTGGCTGCTCCAAGACGATAATTAGACTCTAATTCTTTATCTATTTTTACAGTTGCTATTTCCCCACTGTAATTATTACTATGAGGCTGCGTTTCAATTAAAGTATTAGTTTTTGATAAAGCATAATCAACTCGCTTAGTAGGAGTTATATTACCATCGGGTCTACTTGCAGCAGAGCTAGTTTGAAATTTAGGCTTATAGTTACTCGCTCCACTCAATGATTTGGGCATTATAAAATTATCATTTTTTTCTGCCCTCTCTTGCGCAGTCAAGCTATTCATTTGCACTGGCTGCATATAATTAATCGCATCATCCGATGTTTTACTTGAAACACGATCACTACTATTATTTAAAGCGTCCTTTATTGAGCTAATAACCACCCTACGCACTAGATTTGGATCATGAAACCGCACCTCACTTTTTGCTGGATGCACGTTAACATCCACAAAATGTGGATCAACTTTTATAAATAAAACACACACAGCATGACGATTCCGCTCCAAATAATCCTGATAAGCGACTTTCATTGCTACGTTTAATACTTTATCTTTTACCGGTCGATTATTAATGAATAAAAACTGGTCTTCAGCTGATGCACGATTATATGTAGGAATTGAAGTTAAACCAAAAATACTAACCTCATCACTATGCAGCTTAACTGGCGCTGAGTTCTCAACAAATTCTTTTCCTAATATTTCCTCTATGCGATCGTTTAGCACTTGATCTTGGTCTTGGGATGTGCGAACACTTAATATTGGCTTGCCATTATGCGTGCAACTAAATGATACGTTCGGGTGCGATAGAGCAATTTTTTTCAATACTAATATACAGGCGTTTAATTCCGTTTTATCCGTGCGCAAAAACTTTAAACGAGCTGGAGTTGCAAAGAATAAATCACGCACTTCTATTCTTGTTCCTTCTTGTAGATTAGAGTCAATAATATCTTGCTGTTGTCCACCAATTATTGATAGACTAAATGCCTCACCTGAGCCTTTCTTACGACTATCTATTTTAAACTTACTAATTGCGCCAATTGAAGGCAATGCCTCGCCACGAAAACCAAAACTATGTATATTTAATAAGTCGTTTTCATCAAGCTTAGAAGTAGCATGCCGTTGAACGGCTAATGCTAATTCGCACTTATCCATGCCCTCGCCATTATCTTTTATAATAATTAGATTTTTACCAGCACACTCTAGAGTGATTTCTATTTTACTAGCACCCGAATCGATGGAATTCTCCACTAATTCTTTTATAACAGAAGCTGGTCTTTCAATCACCTCACCAGCTGATATTTTATTAATCGTACTATTTGATAGAATTTTGATTGTCATAAATTTTGCCATTTTGTAAGAATAATGTAGTTAATAATATCATGATTACCACACTAATCAAATACAGAATTGGATATCCTGGTATCTTTGTCTTGATATAGATATATGTCGAAATGTAGGCTGTTGGAGCAGAAATACATATTGAACCAACAGAGTGCGACAAAGCAAAAAGACGGTACCTTATTTCTTGTGGTATAGACTGCTTATAAATCACTACTGCTGGAATCGCTATCCAAGAAAGACTGATTGCAAGAAACACGTATAATAGCGGAGAAAAGGCAAAACTATTCAACTGAAAAATCAACATATTGCTACATAATAATGCCCCTACGACCCCTACTGACAAAATACGATAATACCCAATTTTATCAGCTAGGTACCCTCCAATTAAACCACAGAACATATATGATATTAAAGCAACTGAAACATATTGATACATATCTGATCGCTCAACTATGTTCAATATTTCAAAACTATATGTACTAAAAAATATTACTAAAAACTGATTTGTACTACCAATGCTACCTGCTAATAACACGCATAATATAAATAATAGCGGATACGAGCATACTATCTTGCGTAGCGATAGGCCTTGAAAATGATGAAATTTTTCAAGACGCTTAATCTTATTAGCATCGCATAAATCATTTTTTTCTAAACAGAAATAATTAATAATACTTAAAAAACCACCGAGTAGAAAAGCAAGCCTCCAAAAATAATCGGGCAAATAATCTAGCGTAAAAAAATATGCCGATAAAGATGCGCACAACGATCCAGATTGAGTAAATAAAGCGGTCATTGCAACGGCTAGACATCTTTTTGCATCACTAATATTCTCATAAATATACAAACGAACCCCATCTGATCCAGCTGACACAAAAGAACATATTAATAAACGAGATAGTAGTAATAAAACCGAGGCCATAATGCCCACATAGTTGTAAGAAGGTATTATAGCTATAGCAAGCGATGCTACAGCAGTTCCAACTAAACTAAGCTTAAAGCTCGCAGCACGCCCCATTCTGTCGCCAATATTTCCAAGCAAAATAGCACCCAGCGGTTTTCCTATCATCGCAACACTCATTATAAGATAGGTTGAAAGTAATTGCGAAGCCTTGTCTGTATGGTGAAAAAATGTTCCCGCAATATTAGCCGCTAGAAAGCCAAATAAATGATAGTTATAATATTGTATTAAAACAGTTATTGCTGAGATAATAAAATTTTTAATCTTAAACTTACTTTGTACCATTACTGCTCATGGTAAATTTTTTACTGCAATATGGACAAACAACTTCCCCGATAGCTGGCTTAATTGCTAAATATACTTTAGGATGACCAGAGCCATCATTTTCATCACCACTACAATATATATTGTCTTGATTAGTTTGCATATTATGACCTCTTTAGTTATGATTCTTAATTACAAATCTTGTTTCATTAATTAAAACACTATTATCATCTAATAATTTAACTTTTTCGCTACGAAGTAATGCTATTAGCTTATTTTTATATACCGAGCAAACTACCCCGATCTTTTCTTTTTGTAAATTTAAAACCGCATCATTTTGAGATATATTTTCTGAACTGTCGCATTCCAGGACAAATATCCCTTTGCGAACAACACCTTGATATTTTGCCCTAGATATGACTTCTTGTCCTACATAGCACCCTTTGGCAAATGATAATGCGTTTTGTTGCTCAGCTTCATATTCAATTGGTATTGATTTTTCTGAAATCATATCACTATATCCATCAATAATACCATACTCATACTTATCTTTTTGTAACAGCTCTTCATCTGTAATATCAAACTGATTTATATTTTTAGTATCCACATATAAACGACTACCTAGCAACTTACTTCTTGGATCTTGAGCATTAAATAAAGATTCGCATTTTGCATCAGTTTTCGTATATAAAATATTATATTCACCACTTACATTTTTAATATTAAAATCATTGCGCAGCTTTCTTTTTGTTATATAAGATATAAACTCTTCTGATATTTTAGAATTTATATCTAAATATAACTCATTTGTATCATTACAAAATAAGAAACAATCATATAAATATCGTCCCTGATGATTTAAAAAATATGTGTATATAAGTTTTCCTGCTTCAATTTTATTTGTCGATATTCCATTAATAAACTTAATACTATCTTGACCTGATAATAATATAATTTCTCTGTCTGATAAACACTGGTACATAATTTTTTATTTTCTATCTGATTGCATAATTTTATAAAAAACATCTTCTAAATCTGGCTGTACAACTTCAAGATTTTTGACATCCATCGAGAATTTAGCTATCGACTTTAAAATATCATTATAACTATTATCCTGATCAATACTAAAACGCACCCTGTTACCATCAATAATTTTACACTCTTGGCTATTAAATAGTTCTGATTTTATTGGTTCCATAAAATCTACTTCAATATACCTTGTGCCTAGCTCAGATAGCAATGAAGTTTTCGAGGCTTGTTTGATAATTTTTCCATGATTAATAAATGCAATTTCATCGCATAGTTCCTGCGCTTCGGCAAGATAATGTGTTGTGATGATAATCGTAACACCTTCTTTTTTTAAACGCCGAATTAATGACCATAAATGATTACGCAAATCGAGGTCTACACCTGCTGTTGGCTCATCTAATATTAATACTTTTGGCGAGTGGACCAAAGCTTTTGCAATCAAAAAACGTCTCTTCATGCCCCCAGAAAGTTGAATAGGACGCTTGTCACGCTTATCCCATAGACTTAAATCTTTAAGAATCTTCTCGGTTTTACGATCTTTTGGCCTGATGCCGTAATAGCCGGCATAAAACTCAAGCCCCTGATACAAAGGAAAAAAACTATCTAACGATATTTCTTGGGGGACAATGCCAATTTGCATACTTGTCTTTTTTGGCTGATTCTCTAATGACACACCTGCAATACTGACAGACCCTGAAGTTTTCACCACCGAACCAGCAAGTATATTAATTAAAGTTGATTTACCAGCGCCATTTGGTCCAAGCAAGCCAAAAATACAACCTTTTGGCACTTCTAAATTTAATGATTCTAGAGCTAAATACTTCTTACCCTCGCCAAGATCATATTCTTTGACTAAATCCTTAATATCAATGGCTAAAGACATAACACCCTCCTTACTTACATATTTGAAATTACTTATCTAGCAATTCTTGTAGTTCGCCTGATTCATACATTTCTTTTACAATATCACAGCCACCAATAAATTCACCTTTAACATAAAGTTGTGGAATAGTTGGCCAGTCTGAAAAATCTTTAATACCTTGCCTTAGATCATTACTTTCTAAAACATTTATATCTTTAAAATTATGCCCGCTTCTTTGTAAAATTGATACCACCATTGAAGAAAAACCACATTGAGGAAAATCAGTTGTACCCTTCATGAACAGCACAATTTTGTTGCTATCAACCTGTTCCTGAATAAAGTTTGAAATATTATTTGTCATAGTTTATTATTATATGTTAAATTTTATGTTTGCGTCATTTTATCATTCATTATATACATAAACAATAAAAATAAATTCTATATTCAGGTAAAGTTACTATAAGACATACTAAAGCTACTATTAATACTATTTTTGAGCACTGGCATCGGCAAGATGCTAACCCTAAAACTGAACTCGAATATGTAAATCATTTTACATTAACAGTAGCTGTGGTTTTATCGGCGCAGGCGACTGATATATCTGTTAATAAAGCTACTAATCCATTATTTCAAAAATATCAAACTCCTGAAGAGTTTTTAAAACTAGGTGAAAGTGGTTTAAAGCAGTATATTAAATCAATTGGTCTATTTAATTCAAAAGCAAAAAATATTATTGCACTTTGTCAAATTCTGGTAGATAAGTATAATTCTGAAGTGCCAGATAATTTTGATGATTTAGTACTATTACCTGGCGTGGGTAATAAAACTGCAAATGTCATTTTGAACTGCGCCTTTGGGAAGCCCACTATTGCAGTGGATACACACGTATTTCGAGTAGCCAACCGACTTGGGTTATCGAAAGGCAAAACACCGGACAAAGTAAGTAGTGATTTAGTTAAAACAATCCCTGATAAATGGATTATGAACGCACATCATTGGCTGATATTACATGGTCGATATATTTGCAAAGCAAGAAAACCTGAATGCACTAAATGTGAATTAACAGAATATTGCAATTATTATAGGAAAGTAGGTAATAAATGAAGAATAAAACCATAGATTATCCTGAAATACCAGCGCTTTCAGGAAAAGCAAAAAAATTAGTAGTTATGCTGCACGGAGTTGGTTCAGATGGAAATGATCTGATTAGCCTAGTACCATTTATAAACCATGATTTAAAAGATTATCACTTCATTTCTCCAAATGGGGTAGAACCATTTGACATGGCCCCTTTTGGTTACCAGTGGTTTAGTCTGCAAGACCGGTCTCCTGAAGCAATCTTGCCGCAAGTAATTAAAAATAGTTCTCTAGTGAATAAGGTGATTGAAGATAAGCAAAATGAGCTTGGGCTATCAAATAATGATACAATCTTATTTGGTTTTTCACAAGGAACTATGCTCAGTTCATACTTAACTTTGTCGCAAAATAAACCTTATCACGCCATGATTGGCTTTTCTGGGAGGTTGATACCTTCAAATGGAAATATTAACACTAAAACACCTATTTGTTTAATTCACGGCCTAAATGACCCCGTTGTTGATGCAGAAGAAAGTAAGCTATTTGCTCAATATTGCGCTGACCATAACATTAAACATGAACTCAAAATAATTCCAAATCTATCACATTCCATCGATGATTCTGGCATTAAATTTGCTATTAATTTTTTAAATAATTTATAAATAAGAGGACGAAATGACACAAATATCATTAAAAGATCAAGACCCAGATATTCTAGATGCAATTAAAGGAGAGCATTTAAGGCAAGAACAAAGTATTGAATTAATTGCTTCTGAAAATTTTGCTAGTAAAGCAGTAATGGAAGCGCAAGGATCAATAATGACTAATAAATATGCTGAAGGATACCCAGGCAAACGTTATTATTCTGGCTGCGAAGAAGTCGATAAAGCTGAAACTTTGGCTATAGAAAGGCTTAAAAAACTATATAATTGCCAATATGCTAATGTGCAAGTTCACTCCGGTTCGCAAGCAAACCAAGCAGTTTACTTATCACTAATTAAACCAGGTGATAAAATTCTTGGTATGTCATTAGATTGTGGTGGACATTTAACGCATGGCGCTAAACCAAATATATCCGGCAAGTGGTTTGACCCAGTTTTATATGGCGTTGATAAAGAAACTTATATGATCGACTATGACGAAGTTGAGAGCTTAGCACTTGAACATAAACCAAAAATAATCGTTGCTGGTTACTCCGCTTACACCCAAAATCTTGATTTCAAAAGATTTAGAGAGATTGCTGACAAAGTCGGGGCATATTTTCTAGCTGACGTTGCGCATATTGCGGGCTTAATTGCAACAGGAGAGCATCCAAACCCATTTCCACATGCCCATATTGCCACTTCTACTACCCATAAAACATTACGCGGACCAAGGGGTGGTGTTGTGATGACCAATGATGAGGAAATCGCCAAAAAAATTAACAGAGCCGTCTTTCCAGGCCTGCAGGGTGGGCCGTTGATGCACATTATTGCAGCAAAAGCTGTTGCATTTGGCGAGGCATTACAGCCAGAATTTAAAACCTACATCAAGCAAGTTATCGCTAATGCGAAAATATTAGCTGATACCCTGCAAAAAAGAGGTTATGATATACTAACAGGAGGTACTATTAATCATATGGTATTAATGGATTTAAGAAGGCAAAAAATTACGGGTAAGTTAGCTTCTGACTCAATGGATCGCGCTGGCATTACTTCAAATAAGAACACCGTCCCTTATGATACTACTTCGCCTTTTATTACCTCAGGAGTAAGGCTTGGCACCGCTGCCTGCACAACCAGAGGGTTTAAAGAAAAAGAGTTTGAAATGATTGGTGAATGGATCGCTGATGTTCTTGACGGGGCTCAAAAAAACGAAGATAATAGTGAGATTGAACAAGAAGTACTGAAAAAAACTCGTAAATTAACTGCTAAGTTTCCAATTTATAAATAAATTATGAAATGCCCTTTTTGTCAGAAATCTGATACTTTCGTAAAAAACTCAAGAGAAGCCGATGAAGGTAAGATTATTCGTCGCCGCCGTGAGTGCAAAGGTTGTAATAATCGTTTTACAACCTTTGAGCAGATTCAGATCAAAAAAACCGTAATAATAAAACGAAGTGGATTTAAAAAATTACTAGATAGATCTAAAATTTTAAAATCTATTTCAATGGCAACAAGAAAACGCAATATATCTCAAGAAGAAATTGAGAAAATAACTGATCGAATTTGTTTGAAAATTGAAAACTCTAATGAAAAAGAAGTAGAATCACGCAATATTGGTAATTTTATTATGCATGAGCTAGCAAAAATTGATCAAGTAGCGTATATTCGTTTTGCTTCAGTGTATAAAGATTTTAGCAACGTTAAAGATTTTACTAAATTTATCAACAGACTAAAAAAATAGGAATAATTATGCATAAATTCACCTCCCTAAAGCCAGCAGCTGCCAAAAAAATTGAGCATAGCGTGACTATTCATGATCAAGAAGTACAAGATAACTACCACTGGCTAAGGTCAGATTCTTGGCCTAATAAAATTGAGGACAAAGATATATTAGATCATCTAAATAGTGAAAATGATTATTATCAAGAATTTATGGCCCCTTTGTCCAAACAAAAAGAAGAGCTATTTGAGGAGTTAAAAGGACGTATAAAATTATCTGACCAATCAACATATAGTAAAAAAGATAATTATTACTATTATAATCGAATAGAAGCCGATAAAGACTACCCTATCTATTGCCGAAAAAAAGATAATATTGAATCAACAGAAGAGATAATTTTAGATGTTAATAAAATCGCAAAAGGGCAAAAATTTACGGCTATAGGAGCTATATCCATCAGTCCTGATCATAATTTCCTAGCTTATAGCGTTGATTTTGCTGGTGATGAGCGCTTTACTTTAAAAATTTATAATTTGACCACTAAAAATTTTCTAAGTGACGAGATTCCTGAAATTGGTGGAAATGTTATTTGGCGCAAAGACCAGTCTGGTTTATACTATACACCTGTTGATGAAAAATGGCGTCGCAATGAGGTTAAGTTTCACAAAATAGGAACCAATAATGAAAAAGACCATTTGGTTTTTAAAGAGTCTGATCACTTATTCTCCGTCAACTTATGCAAATCATCTAGTGAAAGCTACCTTTTTATTAATACTGGTGGGCATGATAGTAATGAAGTTTTTTACCTTAATTTAAATAAGTCTGACCTACTACCAAAACCAATTAAAAAAAGACAAGAACAAATCGAATATAGTATTGATCATGATGGGAAGAATTTTTATCAATATACCAATGATAATGCAAAAAATTTTCAAGTTCTAAAGACTGAGGATCAAGACTTAAATACTAAAAGTCAATGGAACGAGTATATCCCCCATGATGAGCATAAATATCTATCAGGGTTCGATTTAACTAAGCATTTCATACTTCTAAATTATACCAATAAAGGATTACCAGAGCTTATTGTGAAGGAGCTGAAAAGCGGCAAAGAAAAAATTATTGATTTCCCTGATGCTTCCTATAGCGCTAGTATTTATGCCGATAATTTCTTTGAAGATGACATGCGTATTAGTTACTCTTCTTTATCGCGCCCGGCAACAAAGTATCAGTATAGTTTTTATGATAACAAACTTGATATCTTAAAAATTCAGGAAATACCTAGCGGCCTTGACTCCAATGAGTACCAAGTTGAGCGAGTGATGGCTGATAGTGAAGGCGTTCAGGTACCAGTAAGTTTATTTTATAAAAAATCATTATTTAAACAAGATGGCAGCAACCCTCTCTATTTATATGGATATGGATCTTACGGACTCAGCATCCCGCCCTCTTTTCGCAACAGTGCAATCTCATTAGTTAACCGTGGGTTTGTATTTGCCATAGCCCATATCCGAGGTGGCGATGATTTGGGGCATGATTGGTATAAAGCGGCCAAATTCCTCAATAAAAAACGTACTTTCTCTGATTTTATTACTACTGCAGAGCATTTATGCCAAGAAAAATACACTAAAGAAGGTAATATAGTAATTGCTGGGGGAAGCGCGGGAGGAATGCTGATGGGTAATGTCATTAACCAATGCCCTGAATTATTCAAAGCAGTAATTGCACATGTTCCTTTTGTTGATGTGCTTAATACTATGCTGGATGAAGACCTGCCACTTACACCAGGAGAATTTAAGGAATGGGGAAACCCAAAAGAAAAAGCTTATTTTGACTATATTCAATCTTATTGCCCATACAGCAACGTTAAGGCTCAAGACTACCCAAATATTTTAGTCACTGCCGGGCTGTCCGATCCCAGAGTTGGTTACTGGGAAGCTGCAAAATGGGTCGCAAAATTACGCGAATTAAAAACAGATGATAATAAAATAATTTATAAAACAAATATGAGCTTTGGCCACCAAGGAGCTTCCGGGCGCTTTGATTACCTCAAAGAAACTGCTGAAGATTTGGTTTTTGCTCTAAGTTATTTTAAATAATGGAATTAACAATAGCTTGATTGTAAAACGCAATATTTGTATGATTTATAATCAAGCTAAAGCAGCAAGAGTTTCTTTGGATGAATTGTAATTTTAAACCACTATTAGTGGTTTACGGTGTTATTACCGCGCAGGTGGTAATCTTTTTAAAGTTAATTGTTTTACACGCTGCAATAATGCCTCAATAAAGTTTGATATATCGCCCAATACAGTAAGAAACTGGTATAAAAAGGAAGGAATATTACTCTATGATAATGGTGAAGATTTGTTATCCGATAAAAAGAACCTAAGTAATATCGAAAAGAAAGAAGTCCTACAAAAAGATTATGATCAATGCTTTGACCTACTGCAAGCTGCTTACATCGAAGCGCGCTATGATAAGAATTACAAAATCACCACAGAGCATCTGGAGTATCTTATCGAACGAATAACTAAATTAAAAGAAGTGACAAAACGAATTTGCCAGGATAAAATCAATACATATCGATGAGTAAACCAAGAACATATTATGAAAAATATACAAATAAATCGCGTAAAAAGCTATGGAGATTGGGAGAACTCTGATACCCAAGATATCAAATATATTATAATTCATGATATTAAGTTTGAGCTTGAAAAGGCTATTGATATCTTTAATGATTATGGAATATCCTCACATTTCTATATCAAATCTAATGGCGAAAACCATCAGCTTGTGCCCTTATCGCACAGCGCCTATCACGCGGGTCCTTCAGAGTTTAGCGAGAATAAAAGCCTGAACTCAATGTCAATTGGTATTGAAACAGAAAGTAAATGGGACTATCAAGCAAGCAATGAACAAATATCGTCTCTGATATCACTTATAACTGATTTAACAAATAAATATCAAATTCAAAATGTTTTATCACATGCCGAAATAGCACCATATAGGCTCAATGACGATGGCACTATTAAACCGGGAAAAACAGATCCTGGAATTAATTTCCCATGGAAGAAACTGGCTGAGAACGGCATTGGAACCTACCATAATGTTGAAATAAAGAAATCACCTAAGATCATCGCAAAATTCAATGATGAATCTAAATTAATCTCTGAAATACAAAATAATTTATATGATTATGGCTATACACTAACTCCGCAACACGGAAAATATGATTTAAAAACCGCAGCAGTTTTGAATGCATTTTATTTAAGATATTATCCTGAATGGTTTTACACCAACCAAGAGGCTATTAAAACAACTATAATTAATGAAAAGTCGGCGCAATCAGATCTAACACACCTGGCAAGCGTTCGTATAACAGATCAATGGTTATTAGACAATCTTGATTATCTACTGTCTTCCAACATCGACGAGAATACTATCTTAATCATGCAAGATATTTTGAATATAAATAAAAGAGCATAAGTATGAATCCAAACACCACCTACCCTATCGAAGGAACAAAGAGGGTTGCATACCTAAAAAATATAATTAAAAACCCACAAATTATTGTTGGAGATTACACCTACTACGATGACCCTGATGATGTTCATAACTTTGAAAAGAATGTGCTATATCTTTTTGACTTCATGCCAGATAAACTAAAAATAGGCAAATTTTGTCAGATTGCTACTGGTGCTAAATTTATCATGAATGGCGCTAATCACCCAATGAATGGCTTTTCTACCTTTCCTTTTAAAGCATTTAGTAAAGAATGGTCTAAGGCAGATTTAATCCCTGTGTATAAAGGTGATACAACAATTGGCCATGATGTCTGGATTGGTAATTCAGCGACAATAATGCCAGGAGTAAATATCGGTAACGGAGCAATTATTGCTAGCAACAGCGTTGTTACAAAAAATGTTGCACCCTATGAAATAGTTGGCGGAAACCCTGCTAAAACAATACGCAAAAGATTTGATGATGATACTATTAATTTTCTAAACGAGATTCAATGGTGGGATTGGCCAATCGAGAAAATCAATAAAAATGTGCATATACTTAGTAGCGGTAATCTAGAAAAGATAAAGGAGTTATAGGTTCATATGCACTTGAATAATCCAGTATCAGCGAGAATTCTACCTTA
>JBMGNO010000016.1:0-22663 GCA_049739405.1 Rickettsiaceae bacterium | reverse complement strand
GCCGGGTGTCCATACCCGCTACCTATAGATCTGGCTTGTCAAAAGAGGAAATTGGGGGAATTGTTGTTTATCCTTCTTTTAAAAATAATTGTATTGAAGTCTGTAGCATGTCTCGTTTGAGTAAATTAAATGAGCTGATTTCCCATCTAGACCCATATTCAAGTGAGCGCGATGCTTTTGAAACAGTTATACTTGGTGAGTCGATACATCTACAATTTGATAATGAGGGGAGGGTTAGTTTGCCGTCGCATCTAATGGAAAGCGTAGCAATAACAACTCAAGCATGCATAGTTGGCAAGGGCGCAGTATTTGAAATTTGGAACCCAGATAATTTTGCAAAGCATCTTGATAAAGCAAAGGAGATAGCGCAGAATAATCGTGCTATTTTGAAAAATATACATTTTTCTGAAAATGGGGATAAGACATGAGTATGATTCCTTCAGAATATAATGAGCATTACCCAGTATTACTAAAAGAAGTGCTAGAAAACCTTTCTATTAAAGATGGTGGGTCCTATCTTGACTGTACTTTTGGAGCTGGGGGCTATAGTAATGCGATTTTGTCCTCTGCTGATTGCCATTTAACATCTTTAGATCAAGATGAAAATGTTGCAAAATTTGTTGCAAAAACAAAAGAGAATTTTGGTGATCGATTTTCTTTCATACGAACTAATTTTGCTGAAGCGCCATCTGTTCTAAGCGGTAAGAAGTTTGATGGCATCGTAATGGATATTGGGGTGTCTTCAATGCAACTGGATCAAGCTGAGCGTGGTTTTTCTTTTATGAAAGACGGCCCACTTGATATGCGTATGAATAAAGAATTTATGAGCGCTGAAGAATTCGTTAATGAAACGTGTGAAGAAGAGATTGCTGATATAATTTATAAATATGGTGAGGAGGTGCAGTCTCGGGCTATTGCAAAAGCAATTGTGAATCATAGAAAAACGCAGCCCATTAAAACTACTCTTGAACTTGCTGAAATAGTGCGTGAGTCAATGCATTTTCGTAATGCAAAAATAGACCCAGCGACTAAAACATTTCAAGCGATAAGAATTCATATTAATAAAGAACTGGAATCTTTAGAAAAGATATTAGCAGCCTCAAAAGAATTGCTAAAAGATAATGGGCGTCTTGTGGTAGTTTCTTTTCACTCTTTGGAAGATAGTATTGTTAAAGATTGCTTCAAAACTCATTCGGCAAAAAAAGTATCGCGTTCAAAATACGCAAAGCCAGAGAAAAATACAGATCCTAATATTTGGCTTCGAACAATTACTAAAAAACCGATAATTCCAAGCAAAGAAGAGGTTCGAAGTAATGTCCGCTCAAGATCAGCAAAAATGCGGGTGTCTGAAAGGCTAGGAGGTGATGATGTGGCTTGAAAAATCACCTATTTCAGTAATAATTATAGGCTGTTTAATGGTAATTTATTCGCTTTTTTATGTAAAGGAAGAGGTTCTCAATATAAGGATGGAACTTGCTCAAGTGCAAAAGCAGGTTCAGCGTGAAGCCGATTCTATTAATATATTAAAAGCAGAGTTTTCTTATTTGACTTCCCCTCAAAGACTAGCTGCATTAAATGAGAAATATATTAAATTAGGTGAAACTAAATTAGCTCAGATACAAACAGATTTATTAGAAAATAAGTCTGAGGCTCCAATTAGGTTAGCGCAGAACCGTATTAAGAAAATTAACTGGCGCTATAAAAAAGGTCCAACAGAATATATAACATTGGTGTCGGCAAAGAAGAGAAGATAATATAATACTTAGATGGGCAACCAACATTATGAATATTAGTTCATTCATTAACAGCATCATAGATATGAGGAATAATAAAGATTCTTTATTTTACTGGCGTACTTCCCATATTACTATACAAAAACGTATCAATTTTTTAATTTTATTATTCTCGATATTATTTTTTAGCCTTTGTGTTAGGTTGTTGAATTTATCCGTATTATCAAAGGAATATTTGAGAAGTAATACTCAAACACTAACAAAGCGTCTTAACATAACTGATCGTAATGGTAATTTACTAGCGGTAAATTTATCGTCAGCCTCTTTGTATGCAAACCCTAAAAAAGTACTATATCCAGAGCATGAGGCACAAAAGCTGATCAAAATTATTCCTTCGTTGAATAAAAAAGAAGTGCTTAATAAATTGCGTAGTAAAAAAACATTTGTTTGGATTAAGCGAGATATAACGCCTTTAGAACAGCAGAAATTATATAATTTAGGCTTAGTTGGATTTGGGTTTGAGCGAGAGCAAAAACGTTTTTATACCTACGGACCCTTGCTTTCACACGTTGTTGGTTATGTTGGGCGTGACTTATGCGGTTTAGCTGGAATAGAAAAATTTTATGATAAGTTTCTAACTAGCCAACCAGAAGTTGAAGATCGTAGTGATTTTGGCAATAAATTGCAGTTATCTATTGATGTAAGGATGCAAAATATACTAAGTGATGAACTAGATAAAACAATCAAGAAATTCAGTGCCAAAGGTGGCTCTGGAATAATTCTAGACCCTAATAATGGAGAAATATTAGCCCTAGTTAGTAAGCCAGATTTTGACCCTCATTATCCAGGCAAAGCTAAGCCAAAACAATTATTTAATATGGCAACCCAAGGCGTCTATGAAGTTGGATCTAGTATGAAGGGGCTAACGGTAGCAATCGGTATTGATTCGGGAAAAACGGCAATTACGGATGCGTATAATTTAAGCTATATGAAAGTGAAGGGATTTCAGTTAAAAGATACGTATAAGCTAGAAGGGTGGCACTCATTGCCATATATGTTTATTAAATCTACTAATATTGGTATGGCTCAAATTATGCTAGAAATTGGTAAAAAGGATCTGATGGATTATTTGCGAAGGTTAAGGCTGCTTTCCCCACTTAAAATAGAATTACCAGAAAGGGCTAGGCCATTATTTCCTGATTATTCACGCCTAACTGACTTAAGCCTTACAACTATTTCTTACGGTTATGGTATTTCCGAAAGTCCAGCTCATTTTGCGCAGGCAATGATTCCGATGGTTAATGGTGGCATTTTATACCCAATAACACTAATTAAAAGAAATAAATTGGTAAAAGGTACAAGGGTATTTAAAGAATCAACATCAAATGATTTGAAAAAAATAATGCGTCTTGTAGTATCTACTGGCACAGGTAAAAAAGCTGGAGTTGATGGTTATTATATAGGGGGTAAAACTGGAACAGCAAATATTGCAGTTAACGGAAAATATGATAAAAGTAAAAGAATATCTTCTTTTGTTGGGATAATGCCAGCTTCTAAACCGCAATATTTAGTCTATGTGGTTCTTAACGAGCCAGTTGGTATTAAGGAAACGTTTGGTTTCGCTGGAGGTGGTTGGTCGGCAGCCCCTACGGTTGGTGCGATTTTTAAAAGAATGATATCGCTATTAGGTCTTCCTAAAATGGACCCAAATAGTCAAGAAATTAAAGAACTAAATGATATAGAGTATAAAATTTATAATGAAACATAAGTTAGAAGAATATTTCAGAAAGCTTAAAATTAATCATATTACAGCTAATTCAAAGGAAATAGAGAGTAATAGTGCATTTTTTGCTATTAAAGGCCTTGTTCATGATGGTAATGAGTATATCAATGAAGCTATTTCTTCCGGCGCAAAATTAATATTTACTACTCAAAAAGATTTAGCTAATGATCATAATATTATTTACCTTGAAAATACACGCGAGGCAATTGCACTAGCAGCTGAAATAATTTACCCCAACACCCCCCCTAAAATAGTAGCCGTCACAGGGACTAATGGTAAGAGTTCGGTGGTTTCGTACGTGCATCAGATCTTATCATTACTCGGTAAAAGAAGTGCTTCGATCGGTACGCTTGGAGTTGAGTGTAATGTTGTTTTTGAGCAAGTTTCAACAGATGGATTAACAACTTACGACCCAGTAATATTTCGTAAATTATTGCATAATTTGTATGCAGCGGGTGTTGAATATGTTGCGCTAGAAGCATCTAGCCATGGTCTTGATCAAAATAGATTGGGAAATTTAAAAGTTGATTGCGCTGGATTTACTAATTTATCGCAAGACCATTTGGAATACCACAAGACAATGGATTCATACCTTGCTGCAAAAATGAAACTATTCACTACTCACCTAAAAAGAGATTCAAAAGCTCTTATTGATAAAGAAATTAGTGTTTTTAAGCAAGTTGTTGCTCAGCTTAGTTCTGAGTCTATTGAATGCGAAGTCATAGGTGATGATATTGAAATAATTGAGGTGTTGGGTTCAATTAGAGAGCAGAGAGTAAAGTACTCTATTGATAATAAAATATATGAATTTAATACAAATATTATCGGTTCATTCCAAGCAAATAACTTATTAATGGCGGCAAGAATGGCATATCATTTAGGTATAAATTATAATCAAATACACGATGTTTTACCTAAGGTGGAAGCAGTATGTGGGCGTTTGCAAAAAATTGAATCAAATACTGAAATGAATATATTTATTGATTATGCTCATACTCCAGACGCTTTAGAAAAATCGTTGCTTGAGCTAAAAAAACTATGTCCAAACAAATCTCAGCTTATTGTTTTGTTTGGTTGTGGTGGAGACCGAGATCCATCAAAAAGGATGGTAATGGGGCAGGTTGCAACAAAAATAGCTAACCAGGTAGTAATTACTGATGATAACCCACGCACAGAAAATGCTGCAAATATACGTAATCAAGTTCAGAAAGGTGCTTTGGAAGCAAAAATAATCGGTAATCGGCGCTTAGCAATCCTAGAAACTATTGAATCTTTGAAAAAAGGTGATATTTTATTGATAGCTGGTAAGGGGCATGAAGATTATCAAATAATTGGTCATAAAAAAATACACTTAAGCGATATTGAGATTGCACAGGAGGCAATAGAGAAGTATGAATGTAGTTTGGAGAAGTAGTGATCTTGCAAAAGCATTATCCACTAAATTGAATGTAGAGTCCGTATATGGTGAGGTGAAATTTAATTCTCAGCATATTAATAAAGGCGATATATTTATTGCTCTTAAAAAAGATAAAAGCGATGGTCATAGCTATGTTAAAGATGCCTTTGAGAGAGGGGCCTCTCTTGCCATTATTTCTGATGATATAGAAAATATTGATAAAAATAAAGTGATTAAAGTTGAAGATAGTTTTATTGCTTTGAATAAAATGGCAAGGTACAAGCGCAAGAACTCAAAAGCAAAGTTCATTGCTGTTACTGGTAGCATTGGCAAAACTACTACTAAAAATATCATTAAGCAGATGCTAGATTTATATGGCAAAACATATGCAACTCCAGCATCTTTTAATAACTATTTAGGTGTGCCCTTAAGTCTTGCATCTATTCCAGCCGATGCTGAGTATGCCGTTATGGAGATAGGGATGAATGCAAAAGGTGAGATTGATCAATTAAGTGAAGTGGTGAAACCCGATATTTCATTGATTACCTCAGTTGATAAATGCCATATTGGTTTTTTTAAATCTTTATCGGAAATTGCTTCTGCTAAGTCAGAGATTTTTAATCATTTAGCTAAAGATAAAGGAATAGCCATACTTAATTCGTCTATGAACATGTTGGATCAGTGCCTTGTTCATGCTAAAAATTTAGGGGTTAGTGATATTTGCTTATATGGTTCATCAGAGCAAGATAAGGTTTATTTGTCAAATGTCGAAAGGTTAGAAAATGGTTCTTTGCGTTTAAAATACGTGATATCTGAGAGTGATTATGAAGTAGTAACAAAAATGATTCCGCCTTATTTTGCAGAAAATTTTGCAGCGGGTTTAGCAGTTTTAAACTCTTTGTCGTTGGATCCTGAGTTGGGGCTGAAAGCGATTGCTAATTTTGAGCCAGATCTTGGTCGAGGGAAGATAGCCGAAGCTACTGACGGTGATCGTAAATATGATATTATTTGTGATTATTATAACTCAAACCCTAAAGCCTTGGAATGTTCTTTATCTTACTTAGCGGAATTAAATAACCCTAATAAAGTAGCCGTGCTAGGATCAATGGGCGAGCTCGGTGAATTTGAGTCAGAGCTTCATGGGCAAATGATCGAGGCAATAAACAATTCTGGTGTAAAGAAACTATTTTTAGTTGGCCCTCCAATGCAAGATATTGCTGATCAGTTTGGTGATGGTATTCAAGTGTTTGATTTTAAAGATAGCGATCAATTGGCTGGCTCTATTAAGAGTAGTCTTAATGGTGGCGAATTGATTTTGATTAAAGGTTCAAGATTCCATAATTTTGAAAAAATTGCAAAGATGCTGGGAGTAAAAAATGCTTTATAATTTTTTGATAGGCTATGCTGGTCAATCGCATATAGCTAATCTGTTTAGTTATATAACTTTTCGTAGTTGCTTGGCTTTTTTGTTTAGTTTCATTGTTAGCCTGGTGGTGGGTAAATATTTTATTAAGTATTTAAAAAAGATACAGGTAAACACTCAACCAATCCGAGAGGATGGCCCAAAAACTCATTTGCAAAAAGTCGGCACTCCAACTATGGGCGGGGTAATTATAATATCAGCTACTACTATTACTACATTATTATTAGCAAATTTAACCAATGCTTACATTTGGACTGTTTTATTCGTGATGATTTCTTTTGGTTCTCTTGGCGCTATTGATGATTATCAAAAAATTATGTATAAGAGTAGCGATGGTATTAGCGGTAAATGCAAGTTGTTTATTCAGTTTTTCATTAGTATTATTGCATTTTTAGCAATATACTATTTTGCAGCTGATGCGTATCATACTAAGATTGCATTTCCATTTTTCAAAAATGTCTTTTTGGATTTAGGATATTTTTATTTCCCGTTTGCTATGGTAGTTATTACTGGCGCTTCGAATGCGGTGAACTTAACTGATGGGCTAGATGGCTTGGCAGCAGGGACTGTTGCAGTTGCAGTTGCGACGTTTGGTGTTGTTTCATATATAGTAGGTCATGTGTTATACGCACAATATCTGCAGATAATTTATGTGCCGTATGCTAGTGAAGTTAGTGTTTTGTGCTGTGCGATTGTCGGTAGTTGCTTAGGTTTTCTATGGTTTAATGCCAAGCCAGCTTCAATTTTTATGGGTGATACTGGAAGTTTATCTTTAGGGGCAACCTTAGGCACAATTAGCGTTATCACTAAAAATGAATTAGTTCTAGTGATTATTGGAGGGGTATTTGTCGTAGAAACTTTATCGGTTATTATACAGGTGTTATATTTCCGTATGACAGGGGGGAGAAGATATTTCTTGATGGCGCCAATTCATCATCATTTTGAACAAAAGGGCTGGTCAGAAACCCAGGTAGTAACACGTTTTTGGATAATATCAATATTGCTAGCAATTATTGGCCTCGCGTCTTTAAAATTGAGATAAAATTATATGTTTGGAAAAAACCCTAAAAGAGGAGTAGAAAAAGGTGATGGTAGTTTTTTGCAGGTGCAGACTATTTTTAAAACCCTGCAAGGTGAAGGCCCCAACACTGGTGTTCCATCAATTTTTTTACGACTTGGTGGCTGCAATTTAGCTTGTGACTTTTGCGATACTGAGTTTGAAGATTATAAAAAAATAAACACTATAGATATCATCAAAAACATTCAGAGCCTAAGTATTAATAAAGATGCTAAGCAAACAATATTTCTAGTAGTAATTACTGGTGGGGAGCCGCTGCGCCAGGAAATAAACCCTTTGTGCAAAGAGCTGCTGTCTTTGGGTTTTAAGGTGCAGATTGAGACTAATGGGACTTTATATCGATCTCTGCCTGAGGAGGTGGAAATTATTTGTTCCCCGAAAGTGTCTGCTGGTAAATATTTGTCAATCAGGCCAGATTTATTACCTAACATAACGGCTTTAAAGTTCCTGATTTCAAAGAGTAAGGTCGAGTATTCAAACGTCCCAGATTTAGGGCAAAAAAATTACAATATAGAAGTATTTGTGCAGCCAATGGACCAATATAAGGAAGATTTGAATATAGAAAACAAAAAATTAGCTGTTGATATTGCAATTAATAATGGTTATCGTTTGTCATATCAAATACATAAAGAATTAAATATAGAATAAAATGCAAAAAAAAGCAGTAATATTAGTAAGTGGTGGCCTTGACTCGTCAACAGTTCTTGCGATGCTGGATAAAAAGGGGTATGAAATTCATGCTCTTAGTTTTAATTATTCGCAGAATAACGTTGTCGAATTAAAAAAAATCAAAGAGTTCTTGAAAGGTTATAATGTGGTTCAGCATAAAATAATTAATTTTGACTTATCACTATTTTCAACTTCAGCTCTTACAAGTAAACAAACCAAAGTGCCAAAATATAAAAACTCAAAAGAAGTTGGGAATGCAGTTCCAGTGACTTATGTTCCAGCGAGGAATACTATATTTTTAAGCGTTGCTCTTGGCTATGCTGAAACTATTGGTGCAAGCGATATTTTTCTTGGTACGCATGCAAGTGATTCAGCAAATTATCCAGATTGTAGGCCTGAATATATTAAAAGTTTTGAGAGTATGGCTAATTTAGCAACAAAACAAGGGGTTGAAGGAAATAAAATCAATATTAATGCGCCATTAATTGACATGAGCAAGTCAGAAATAGTAAAAAAGGGACTAAAGCTCGGTGTTGATTACTCTAAAACTATATCGTGCTACGATCCAACTGATGAGGCAGACTCATGTGGAGAATGTCTTGCTTGTAGAATTCGTCAAGATGCATTTGCTGCGAATAATGTTCCTGACCCAACAACTTATAAATAATATTGTTCTATGAACTTTAACTGTTTTTTTCAACCTTTTCCAGTAATAGAAATTGATGAAATCTCTTTGCGAGAAATATCAATCGACGATTTTCGCGAATATTATGCTTATATGAATAATATAGAAATGAAAAAAGTTTTAAGTGTAGAGCATATTCCATCTACACTCGATAGTGCGCAAGAAGAATTAAGATATTGGCGTAGCTTGTTTCGTGAAAAGAGAAGCATTTATTGGGGTATTGTCAATGAGCAGGACGAGCTAATTGGTACAGCAGGGTTTAATAATATTTCTTTTAAAAATTTAAAAGCAGAGATAAGTTATGATCTCAGTGCCCAGTATTGGGGACGTGGGTATATGCTTAAAGCTATTAAGTCAATAATAGATTTTGCGCAACATCAACTTGGTTTAGTAAGGATTCAAGCAACCGTTACGATTGAGAATGATAGGTCGATTAAGTTACTTGAAAGATGTGGATTTTTAAAAGAAGGTTTACTTGAAAAGTATGAAATAGTCGATGGTAAACATAAAGATTATTTTATTTATTCTAAGATACTCACCTGATCTCTGCTAACATATAGCAAATTAAACTCAAGAGTTGTGGTTTTAGTTTGATAATGCTATAGTTCAAGGCAATAAAATTTGATAATAGTTATTATGAGAGTTGATGTTGCAATAATTGGCGCGGGCCCAGTTGGTTTATTCGCTGCTTTTCAAGCAGGCATGCTTGGTATGAAATCTTGTGTTGTTGATGCATTAGATTGTATTGGTGGGCAGTGCAGCGCATTATACCCTGAAAAACCTATTTATGATATACCAGGATATCCAAATATTCAAGCAGCAGAGCTTGTCTATAATTTAAAAGAGCAGGCCTCCCGTTTTGACCCGGAATACTTATTATCGCGTCAAGTTAACTCCTTATCAAAAGATGGAGATTTATTTCGCCTTAGTACTTCAAAAGGGGATGTAATTGAAGCAAAAATAGTTTTAATAGCTGCAGGAGCGGGTTCTTTTGGCCCTAACCGCCCCCCCCTTAAAGGGATTGAAAAATATGAAGGTAAGTCTGTTTTTTATCTAGTTGGTAAGCGCGAAGAGCTAGCTGGCAAGAGAATAACAATAGCTGGTGGTGGTGATTCAGCTATTGATTGGGCAATATCACTATCATCAATTGCAAAAGTAACATTAGTGCATAGAAGGGCTAAGTTCAGAGCAGCGGATGCTAGTGTTAAAGAGCTATATAGGCTTTCAGAGGAAGGGAAGATAAATTTAGTAATTAACTATCAGCTAAGCGCTTTGGAAGGTGACGCTGATCATTTAGAAAAAATTGTTGTCTCAGACTTAGATGGCAATGAGAAAGTTATTGATACTGATATATTATTACCGTTCTTTGGGTTAAAACAAAATCTAGGTCCAATTAATGATTTTGGTTTGGATATTGAGCAAAACTACCTGAAGGTGAAGCAACCCAACTATGAAACAAATGTGCCGGGTATTTATGCTGTTGGTGATGTTGCAAAATATGAGGGTAAGTTAAAATTGATATTAACTGGTTTTGCAGAAGTTTCTTCGGCGTTGCATCATTCGTATAGCCGTGTTTTTGACGGTAAAGCCTTGCATTTTGAGTATTCAACTTCAAAAATCAACTAATTAAATTCAGTATAGTGTTTTTGTGGCAGTCTATAAAACAACAACATTTTATTTTAATTTACTATAGTAAATTAAGTTGAAGTTTGCGCATTTTCTATTTCATCTTTTTTGACTTATTGATCACCTTTTTACCTTTAAATGGGTTAGCATCAAAAGGTCAAAAGCTACCCACTAAATCAAAAAATATTTCCTATAAAAAACTCAGACCTCAATTTAATTCACTATATACATACACTCGTAATTGTGTAAAAAATAGACCCCGGATTTGAACCCGAGATCTATAAAAATTAGTAGCTTCAAAATTACCATAAGCGGCGCTTATTAGCTTTTTATTCTGCTGGTTCTGTCTCTGGTGAGTCGCTTCCTGCAGGAGCTAAACCTGCTTCACCATTATTCTTCACTGTTGAGGTTTCTTCTCCAGTGAAAATACTAGTAAGCCATGTAAACCAACCTTCATTAGCTGGTTCTTCTAATGTTTTAGAGTCCTTGCCTTTTTCACTATTATCTTTCACTGTTGGTTTATCTTTCCCAGTAAAAATACTAGTAAACCATGTAAACCAACCTTCATTAGCTGGTTCTTCTAATGTTTCAAGCTCAGGTTCTATAATCTTTTTATGTATTTTATCGCATTTAGATAAAGTATACTCTTCACGAAGTTCCACAGCTTCTTTTGAAACGTTATAAGCTTCATCATATTGCTGCTTAAGTTCATCATATTGCTGCTGAATTTCTTCATATTGCTGCTGAAGTTCATCATATTGCTGCTGCTGAAGTTCTCCAACTTGCTTAGATTTATTACTGTATTGAGCTTCAGGTTTTATAATTTTTTTAGCTACTTTATCAACTTGAAGTTGTTTACTCTCAAGTTCTGTATGGGCTTGAATATAATCTCTTTTTAGTTGTTGAAATTCTGCAGGATTTTTAAGCTGTTTAAGAGTTTTAGTATAGTCTTCTTCCAGCTGTTGAAGATCTTCATCAGCTTTAAAGCTTTCAAAAGCTTTATTGAATCGATCTTCAATTTGTTTAAGGGCTTGAGGGTCTTTATATTTCTTTAAAAATTCTGTAGATAAATATGCAAGACATTCTTGTTTAATATTGTGATTTGTATGCAATAAGAAATACTCCTCGAGTTCTTGCTCCACTACGCTAATATGATGTGCAATATCTACAGGGGTTGTATGAAAATGTAACATCTTGTCAATATCGTCTTTTTTACAGATCTTACCACCATACTCAACAAGCTCTGAAACATTAAAATATGAGGATATTTTATCTAATATATTACCATCGAGATGATAATTCACAGCCTCCAAATCACTCTTAAATTCCCCCCTGTTTTTGGCTTCAATAGTTTTGTTACTCCACTTTTGTAATAAATTCTTTGATAACGGTTTTGTACCTTCAGAGTAATTATTATTCTGCATCAACCGCACTAGATTAAAGGGGGGTGTTTTGTATAAATTGGAACTTAAAACATCATCCGATATTTTTAAACAAAAAATATTATTTTGCTCTATTGGTTTTGGCATTTTAAAACCTATTTTCTTATTAATTTAATTTTACTCGCAGATAAGGTATCATATCAGAGGTTATTAGTCAAATATTATTAATAATTGTTAACAACACCTTAAGGAGATTAATTTGTCAACGCGTCAAAAATAGAGTTATGATTTTACTTTGTGATTCGCCTTAAAACCTCTTGATATGCAGGTATTATTTTATCTTCTTTTCCTTCGTTGAGTAGTTCGTAGCATAGTTTTTCATTAGAATCTATATCCCATAATTTACAAGTATCTGGTGAAACTTCATCAATTAAAATAGGGACAAAGTCCTCGCCATTGAAAATACGACCAAATTCAAGTTTAATATCTATCATACGAAGACCAATAGCTGAGAAATAACCGGCTAAATAATCATGAACTCTAATCGCTGTTTGAGTAAGCTGCTTAAGCTCATATCGCGACATCCAACCAAACTGTACAATCTGCTGTTCATTGACCATTGGATAGTTAAGTTTGTTATTTTTTACTCGCCAATCAAGAATGGGGCTATCGAAGACAAAACCTTCTTCCATACCAAATTCTTTAATATATCGACCATTAGCGATAGTAGAAAGATGAATTTGAACGGGATAAATTTCAACGCATTGAATCAACTGCCTCTTCATGTTACTTTTTTCAATGAGGTGGTTATCAATACCAATAAGGCCTAGTTTTTGCATCAAATGAGAGGAAATAGAATTATTGATTACGCCTTTTCCAGGAATGGAGTAGGTTTTTCCATCAATACGCATTGTATCTTCAAAAGACATAATGAAGGCGTCTTCTCTTTCGGATTGATATAAGGTTTTGCTAGAACCTTGATAAATTTTCTGTTTCATTAAAATATAAAGTTAAATACTGATTTCATCGCCACCCAGCTAATCACCATTGCAAATGTTGCTATAGCAGTTCCAATTACCGCAATAGCGACTCCATATAAAATTACTAAGCCATCTCGATTCATTAGGCCTAATGACATAACTGTTATTCCCAAAGCTGGAATAGCATTAGTAAATGGTAGAGGTATTGCCACTGCCAGAGATGCAATCAAGCAAATTAATCCTAAAATTTGTTCGCAATATACTGAGCTAGCAAAATTATAACGTGGTTTAATATATTTTTCAACATATTCAACGATTGGCACAATCTTATCGCTAATTGTTTTTAATTTTGTATTTTGAATAGTATACGCATTAATAGTCTCTGGTAAGCGAACTTTTTTGCTACCAATTAACAGTTGAAGAGACAGAACTATTAAGGGAACACCCATTATTGTAGTGAACCCTGGTGGATAGGGTAGAGGGATAGCAACCGGTAAAGCAAAAAATATCATGGCAAGCAGGATGCCATTTTCATGAAAATCATGCATTAGCTCAGAAATTCTGGTTTTTTGCTCTAAGGGTTTTGTTCCCATTCTTTTAAGAATAACGGACGCAGGAGTGCTATGTAGCTTTTTGGTTTTTCTTTCTTTCATTTTCAATAACGCATTTAGATTGACCATATAATGACAACTATATTACATTAATAAGTAGAAAGATATTAAATTATAATTTTTAAATTAAAAAATTATTGTATTACTTTTGCAAGCAGTGGAAAATATTCAAAATTAATAAATAAATTTCTCTTGTATTGTCAAACAGAGTAACGTAAAACAGATACTTATCAATACAGATAAAAAATTCCTATGCAGAAACAAATTATTTACTCTAGCTTTATTATACGGGTCTTATCCTTGGCAATAGATTTACTGCTAATATCTTTTACTATCTCGAGGCTTAGTATGATTTTAATGAATATGATTGCATATTTTCTATTTCAAGATTTTGCGCAAAGTAATGATATTAGTTTACTTAGCTTATCGGCAAATAATTGGTCGTCTATGGAATTTTTGGAATATATTAAGTCATTTGATGATCCATTGATGCAGCTATTACCGCTTTATATTTCTTCATTGGCTATAACAATATTGCTTAATGGCGTTTATTTTGTATTTTTTTGGTGCAAATACCAAGCCACGCCAGGGGCGATGATCCTCAATACACAAGTTGTTAATAAAGATAATTTGGAGGCTCTTTCGCTTAAGCATTCAATTGCCCGGTATGCAGGATTTTATATAGCTTTTTTAGGTATATGGTCGATGTTTTTTAACAACCAAAAAATGGCTTGGCATGACAAAATGGCTGGCAGTATAGTGATAAAAAAGTGATTTCACCTTTCTCCCGCGCTGATAATAAAATCATTTTCGTTTGATGAAAAAAGAAAATTATTAGAAATATTATGATCTAGGCTAGACATTGTATCTATTATATAGTCTTCAATAATAAATTCAAATTCAACACTAGATTCAGAGTTAATATGGTCAATACCAAAATTTCGATCAAACTCATTGCTAGATTCTGAGTTTACAAGGTCCATATCCTGTGAACTATAATCATTTTCTATCATCGCTTTCATTAAGAATTAGTAAATTTATATTAATCTTTATATTAAAATAAATAACAATAGTCAATAACTATCTTAATTTTTTACCAAATATTAACCCAAAAGCCATGATAGTAATGGATAGCCATATCAAGCTTATAAAAGGCTGAAAGTGTATTGAAGCGTGTATAGTGGAATCTTTATCTACCCTAGAAATAACCGCATAAATATCATAAAATAAGTAAGAAAATATATCCACCTCTTGTGAAAGTGTGTTCTCAATTTTATATAAACGATTTTCTGGTTTTAATATATTGATATTACCTTCTTCTTCGATTTTAAAAATAGCTATTTGGCGATAATAATTATCATTTTGCGAAAATTTAATATTTTGCAGGGTGATAGTTTTTTCTCCTTGTTGTATTTGGTCTCCAACTTTACCTATAAATTCTATTTCTTGCGCCAAATTAACATTAAGAGTAACAAATAGAGCTAGTAAACTAAAGCCTAAATGCCCTAGACAGAATGATATTGTGGCCTTTGTGACAGCCTTTCGTAAGTAACCTGATTTGCCTAAATAATATTGAATAGTTGAGAGCGATAAGAAGATAGAGCACATACAAACAGCAATTGAGAGCCAGTTGAAATTTATTTTTAAATATAAATAGTAAGTGATTGCAGCGCTAAACAACAATAATAATAAACTAAATAATATCGCCCTTATTGATTGGGTATGGGGAGTGATTGCTGAAAGTAGTAATATAGGAATAAAAATTGGTAATAATATTACGTAAAAATACTGAACATCAATCACTACATCTTGAGCATAAAATATATAGCAGTAAATAGGGTATATTAATGAAATAACTATTATCATCAGCGCTAATACCCACAAGCAATTGCCAAGATTTAATAAATATGTTTTAAAGTTAGTTTGAGATGCTGATCCTATAAAATTAGTTCTAATTATAACAGCCCCAGATAATGCGGTTAGTACTAGGCATATAGACAATAAAGCTGCGCCCCTGACTGGTGAAAAAGCAAATGAATGTACAGAGCTGATGATGCCGCTACGAACAATAAAGGTGCCGTAAATAATTAGTAAAAAGCTGACAATAGATAATAGGATTATGCTTTTCTCATTATTTTTATTCAAAGAGTAGGCGATAAAAGAATGATACAAAGCAATTCCGCAAAGCCATGGCATGATGGAAATATTTTCTACGGGGTCAAAAAACCAATAACCACCCCATCCAAGTTCGCGATAAGCCCACCAAGCCCCCAAGCCAATTCCTATTGTTAATAGAAACATAGCAATATTCAAGAGATTTTTATTTAGTGTAAAAACATTCTCCTTCTCTCCATAACCTAGTAATAAAACTATGGAGCTAATAAAAAGTGGAGCAAAGCAGATGTTTCCTAAGTATAAGATCGGAGGGTGGATGGACAGGGCCATGTCCTGGAGCATTGGGTTTAGGCCCAATCCAGTGTCTGGGGTAAATGAAAAGGAATCAAAAGGGTTTGATGTCGCTACTATCATTAATAAAAATAAAAGCTGAGCAAAAGAAGCAACGGATTTATACGAGGATAAAAATTTTCTTCCCATGCGCAGTGAAAAAAAGTAATAACCAAAATTTACCATTCCAAGTATACTAGTCCATAATAAAATAGACCCTTCATGGCTGGCCCAACTTGCAGATACTTTATAGATAAAAGGTAGCGTTGTACTAGAGTTAAGAAATACATTTTTAATACTCATGTCAGAGCTAATAAAAGCATATAGTAAGAGAATAAAACTGATGGATGGAAAAATAGAAGAGGTTGCAAAGAACCAATATTGCCACCTATGTTTAAATAGCGCAAGGAATGAAAAAGCTGCTCCCAAATATAGTAAAGAGTGACCTAGAATACTAGTCATTATTTTCTTCTATCTGTTCCTGAATTATAATTTTTACCGATCTAATGCAGTTTTTTGACTTTTTATGTACAATTAATTTCAGGTTCTGGTGAATAAAAGCTTCTCCTTGTTCAGGTATTTTGGCCATGTTATGGATAATAAAGCCAGCTAGGGTATTCGCTTCGTCATCAGGAATATTCCAGTTTTGCTCGCGATTAAGATCACGTACTGGTATTTCACCATCAACAATAAGAATATTATCTGATAATTTAACTATGCTATGCTTACTTGAGTCGTGCTCGTCATAAATTTGACCAACAATTTCTTCTAAAATATCTTCTAGGGTAATTATTCCCTGCAAATCGCCATACTCGTCCACCACACATGCTAGGTGGGTTTGCCCAGACTTAAACATATGCAGCTGGTGGGTGACTAGGGAATTATCTGGTATAAATAAAGGATTATTCAACAATTCCTTGATATTAATTTTTTTCAAATCCCCTTTTGAGTGATAAACTTTATTCATCAAATCGCGCACGTGAAGTATGCCAATAATATTATCATGATTATCTTTCCAGAATGGAAAGCGGCTATGTTCAGAGGTAAAAACAATTTCAACTATTTTCTCAATAGGTGTGTTGATGTCAATTGCAAATATTTTGCTACGATGCACCATGATATCGGCAATTTCCATATCTCTGATGTTCAGAATGCCTCCAAGCATGTCACGATCATCTTTAAATACATTCCCTTCATGCATGTGATGCTCAATCACTCCGCGTACTTCATCGGCGGCGGAAACTTGCTGCTGCAGATTAATGCGAAATATAAAGCAGAAGAATTTAATGATATAAGATAAAGCAACATTAACTGGCTCCAATATCTTTAATAAAACAACTAAGATTGGCGAAGCAAATAGTGCAACTTTTGTGGATTTTGCCACAGCAATAGCTTTTGGTATAACTTCTGAAAAAACAATAATCAGAAAAGACATGACAATAGATGAGATTATTGTCCCCATATCATCGCCGTAAAGTTCGATGAATAAACCAGTGGCAATTGTAGTGCATATGGTGTTAGCAATACTATTACCCACTAACAGGGTGCTTATCACTTTTTCTTTGATCTTTAACAGCGATAACAAAACACTAGCTTGCTTATTTCCTTCTGATTTTAATTTTTGAATATAACCAGGGGAGGCAGCGGTTATGGCAGTTTCAGTTGCTGATATAAAGGCTGCTATTGCAAGAAGCAATATAATTACAGATATAATAATAAAAAACATTTATTTTGTATTTTTTTAAAAAAATAGTTACTAGATTTCATTTTAGTTGATATGATCTTCATTTATCAACAACTAAGCTTATGAGGAAAATCATATGTCAAAAGACAACGAACTGCAAGATTTATTAGATAAAACATACACCACAAAAAGACCAACAGTCGAAGCAATGGAAGAAATTCTGTATAAACCGATTCCTGTACTTGATCATGGCTTTGTTCGAGTAGTTGATTATATGGGTGAGGATAACTCTATTGTTCAGGCGGCTCGCGTGTCTTATGGTAAGGGTACAAAAAAGACTTCACAAGATAAAGGTTTAATCAACTATTTGATGCGCCACAGACACACAACGCCTTTTGAAATGTGCGATATTAAGTTCCATATTAAACTACCAATCTTTATTGCGCGTCAGTGGATTCGTCACAGAACTGCTAGTGTAAATGAATATTCAGCGCGCTATTCGATTCTAACTGATGAATTCTATATCCCTTCGAAGGAGCATTTAACTCCTCAATCGCTAGTTAATAAGCAGGGTAGAAGTGATGATAAATTATCTGAAGCTGAATCTAATAAGGTTCTAGATATTTTGCGCAATGATGCGGCTCATTGTTATAAAAATTATATCGAGATGATGAATGAAGATGAGCAAGGCAATGTTATTGATGAAAACACTACAGGAATTACTCGCGAACTTGCTAGGATGAATCTAACGCTAAATACTTACACCGAGTGGTATTGGAAAATTAATTTGCATAACTTGCTGCATTTTGTTGCACTTCGAGCTGATCCTCATGCTCAGTACGAGATTCAGGCATATGCAAAAGTGATGCTTGATATCGTAAAAAAATGGGTTCCGTTTGCCTACGAGTCATTTGAAGAGCATGTTATTAATGGCACACGCATTTCCCGCAAAGGCATGGATGTGATTAAAAATCTAATTGACGGTAAAGATGTTACTCAGGAAAATAGTGGAATGAGTAAAAGAGAATGGGCTGAGTTAATGGATATTTTAAAGAAGTAACTGTTTTATAAGCTAAAGACTCTGTTAAACTATCGGAGTCTTTAGCCCTATTAGAAATATATTTTAGTCAGCAAAGCAATCTTGTGGATCAAAATCTAAATAGCTCTGATGGTTTTCAAAAAAGTAAAGAGAAAAGGGGGTATTATTGCCGTGATGAAGATGCCAGGTACTCATTCCTTCTAGTTCACTCATGGCTAAATACTTAAAATCTTTTGCTTCTTCAATTTCTTCTACTGCTTTTTGTTGATCATTCATTATTTATACTTTTTTAATTAATTAAGGGGCTAAACTAAGCTAAATTAACCGCTAAGTCAACATAAGTTATTAAAAATTAACTTAAATGAAAGAAAAATAGTAAAATGAATCAAAAAATAATAGTAGTTTGCGGCCCTACAGCCAGTGGCAAAACTCAGTTTGCGCATCAATTTGCTTTAAAAAATAATGGCGAGATTGTTAATGCTGATTCAATGCAAATTTATCAGCAAATTCCTATTATTACAGCTTCTCCTGAGGATAACCTTAAAAAGGAATTACCTTATCATTTATATAATTTCCGCTCGGTTGAGAAAGATTTTTCGGCCATAAAATATATAAACTTAGCCAGTTCAACCATTAAAGAGATTATTTCTCGAGGAAAGTTGCCAATTATTACTGGCGGAACTGGCATGTATATTGACATGCTTATCAATGGGTATAATCAGGTACCTGATGTGGATGTTGAAGTTAGAAAAAAGGTAAGGCGTCTGCACGCTGAAATCGGCCAGGAAAGATTTTTCACAGCACTATCAGCGCTAGACCCTCAGGTTACTCAGATTATAAAATCAAATGATGTCCAGCGTTCACTGAGGGCTTATGAGGTATTACAGTCGACTGGTAAATCTATTTTATACTTCCAAAATCAGCCGAAAAACAGGCCTTTTGAAGGTTTTGAGTTTGAATCTTATTTTCTTCGTCCCAAAAGAGAGTTTCTTTACAAAACTTGCAATGAACGTTTTTGTCAAATTTTCGAAAATGGGGCGGTAGAAGAGGTTGCTAGACTTAAAAAGCAATACCCAAACCTACAAACTTCTGCCACAAAGGCGCTAGGCATCAAAGAAATTAGCGATTACCTAGATGGTAAGATTACTAAAAAAGAGGCAGTTGATGGGGCTTCTATGCAAACTAGAAGATACGCAAAAAGACAATGCACATGGTTTAATAATCAGTTAGACTCTCCTTATATTATCGAGTTTGAGAATAAGGCTGAGTATATTAGTAAATTAAAATAAAGTGTTGTCATTTTCTCCTTCATCTCTTTATCTTTAAATGGGTTAGTATTACATTTTTAATTCATTATAACAAAAATTATTTAAAATTACTTTTTTATAACTTTAGATTATTTATTACTTGATTGTTAGTTAAAATGATGCTACCTTGAGTTCAAAGAAGTAAATTATTTAAATTAAAAGAGGTTTAACCATGGGTCGTAAGGACGAATATCTAACTAAAGTAGACAACCATATCGGATCAAAGATTTATAATTTAAGATTAGCTCAAGGCTATTCAAGAAAACAACTTGCTAGTATGATTAAGGTCAGCAATCAGCAACTTCATAAATATGAAACTGGTATCAACAGAATATGCGTTGGCAGGCTGATGATGCTTGCAAAAGCTTTGAATGAGGATATATCATATTTTTATGTGGACATGAACGAGAACGAAGAACAGCAACCAGCTAAGCTTGAGCATCAAAGAATGTGTATTGAAATTGCACGCAATTTTATGAAGATAGGCAGTAAAAAGCACCGCAAAGCCATTAACTCTCTGATTAAATCAATGATTGATATCGCCCCAAGTGCTTAAAATATTTGATTAGTGTGAAATCGTAAGGGTGAAATTAATTTACCCTTACTTATTCGTATGTGTTCACGTGAGCGGCTTAAAACCTATCAAAATTTTTATAAATTTAACCAAATAACCACGCTGCGCCAGCAAAGTCTTGTTCGTTATGGCTTGGCGCGTTTATGGGCCAATACTAAGGAGTTTTTATTCGAGTTAAGTCATATGTTTTAAGACGCTTATGTCAATAGATAACGTAATATTAGGCATTTGAAATGCATATAAATTAACTTTTTTAGACAATCATTGATTACTATTAATAACATTTGACTAACAACTTTTGATATGTTATTTTGCCTGCGAGTAAAAATTAAATTAACAAAAAATAGGTTTTTAAAATGCCAACACAAAATCAAAGTCTTTATTTAAAAGTGTCGGATGATCTTTACAATTCTGCTCCAAACAAAAAAGGCTCTTATTATCCAATTGATCCTAATAAAAAGCTCACTGATAGTTTTATTAAAGATTGGGTTAACAAAACTATTTCCAGCTCGGACAAAGGGAAATTTAAAAGTAATCTAGAACAATTTAATTATAGTTATCGGTTTGATACATTATACCAGAATAATGTATTAAAATTTATATCCTCAGATTTTAGTGTTTCAGAACTTGTTGAGTATAAAGGTAAGATTTGTAAAAAAGACGATATTGACGAGGCGTTACATTTTCATACCACTCCTGTAGATATTACAAATCACCTTAGCGTAGTGAAGACCACCTGTGAACAGAGGAACAAGTTATCTGAGGAGAGATTTAAAGCAAAAATAGAAGCAGAAGCAGAAGCTAAAGTAGAAAGTGAAGAAGCTAGTGAAGGTTGGTTTAAGTGGTTTGCTCATACTGCTACTTTTGGGCTATTTCGTGCAAAGGACAGCGAAGCAGCAGTGAAGGCTGATGAGAGTGAAGATAAAGTAGAAAGTGAAAAATCTAGCGAAGGTTGGTTTAAGTGGTTTGCTCATACTGCTACTTTTGGGCTATTTCGTGCAAAGGACAGCGAAGCAGCAGTGAAGGCTGATGAGAGTGAAGATAAAGTAAAAGATAGTTCTGGCCAAAAAAACCCTGCCAGTTTGTTAAATGATGTTAATGGAGCTAATGCAGAGTCAAATCCATCTGCTGGGCTATTTCGTGCAAAGGACAGCGAAGCAGCAGCGAAGGCTCATGAGAGTAGTTCTGACCAAAAAAACCCTGCCAGTTTGTTAGATTTAGATGGTGTTAATGGAGCTCATGCAGAGTCAAATCAACCCGCTGAAGCCTTAGAGCCTGTAGGACAACAAGGTGCTGGTTTAGATCCTATAGCATAATAAAAGTTCATAAGCACTGCTTATAGCGCTTATGAACACATATTGTGAAGCTAATAATTTTTATAGATCTCGGGTTCTCAAATCCGAGGTCTATTTTTTATATTCATTCACCCGAGCGTCTTAAAGACGGTATGTACTGATCACATAGATATAGTAAATTAAAATGAAATGGAAAATTGAAGGCGCTTTATTTTGATTTGCTATATTGCCTAACAGAAAGTGTGTACAGCTCATCTGGGTATTTATTTGCAATATCTTGGTGTGACCCCTAAAGTCCTAACATTTTATAGAGACAACCACACCTTGCCAGCAAAGCCTCGCTCGTTATGGCTTTTGAAATTAATTTACCTTACCTATTAACGTATTTTTTCAGAGCGTTGCTAAACAAGTCTTGACAATGGTGTGTAATATAAATTATCTGCTAATAAACAAATGTTCTATGGGTAGGTGCTATCTAGCTAATTTAAACCGTAACACTATCTGCATCACCAGCTAAATTAGAACCTGTTCCATCTTCTGAATTATCAGATATAGAATTAAACTGGTTGCTATACTCCGAATCAATTGATTTGCGCCATTCTTTCTGAGGCTCTCCCTCATGAATACGGTATTGCTCATTATATTGAGCAAGTTGATTGAATGAAAATGTAGAGTTTGTGTTGTTTCTGATAAATTGAGATTTAATACAACTGATAAAATCAATACAATGTTGAAGCATAAAAATTACTTTTTGTTAATTATAATTAAGTAATATTCTTATATACTTTTATTTTGGTTAAGTCAATAATTTTAATTAATAATTGGTTTAGTATGAATATAAGATAACTTATTGCTAGCGTGTAGCTACTGTTTTTTGCAGAGTTTTGTTGAATGTTAAGTAGAAAAAGAGTAAGAAAAGAAAATTAACAACAGCTCCAATAAAGACTGCTTTA
>JBMGNO010000015.1:0-23111 GCA_049739405.1 Rickettsiaceae bacterium | reverse complement strand
ATAATTGCGCTGTGCAATTTTTTCCCGGAATGAATCAATACGGCGCTCATTTTCTTGCATTGCTTTATTAAAATATCGAATTTTTTTGTCTTTCTCTTTCGATTCAATAGTTAATAAACTAACTTGTTCTTTAAGGCTGCCGACTTTGTTTTCAAGGGTACATACTTTTTCTTCTGTCTCTTCAACATATTCTTGTTTTGGTTTTATAAATGCAAGTACAACGCTACTTACAAATAACAAGCTATATACAACCTTAAACTGCAATGTACCAAACTCTCCATGTATAGTCTCTAATCCGGATATTGTATCAAAAGTAACCATTGCTGATACAACCCCTATTAATATAAATGGTATAGCCAACTGCCAACGCAGTAATATAGCAACTACAACTGTGTTTAATAGAAAAGTCATTAACTGAAATTTTCCAAAATCACTTATCATTAATTGCAAACAAGCTATATATGAAAGATTATAAAATATACTAACAATTAAAAATAGAGATACTATTTTTTGAGTTTTTATAGACTCGGGTAAGAGTGGATAAGCAATAAATATTGAAGCTATAACTAATACAGAATTATAAATTATTTTATAAGTTGTTGGATATAACGATAAAATTTCAGAAGGTAATGAGTACATAGTAGAGAAAATAGATATCATAGAAAATAAACCAAAAAACGTATAGCTCATACTATTTTTTGGAGTATTTTTTTGTAAACAATTCATTAAATTAAATTCTTTAAATCCTTGTAACACTTTTTGAAATTTCTGTCTTTTTAACTGTTTGTAATCTATTAAATCTTGTGGATTTTCTATTCCTACCCACCCTCCATGTTGTTTCGCAAAATAATGCGTGCAGAATAGTACTAATATGTTCATAAATACACCAGGCACTATACTATTTACCGATTTATAACTGATCGTTATAAATAGAACAGTCAGCAGCGCTGCAAACATTCCAGCTAAAACAGATTTTTCAGAACTACGAAAACCTAATATACTCAGTATAAATGGTGGTGTAACAATTGGCATATAAAAACTAAACGTTAATATAATTAAATCTAACAAACCCTTAAAAAATATAGCTGGTATTACTGCGATACATCCAACAATTATAGCAAACAACCTAGCAAATTTTATCTCATTTTTATTTACAACATCAACATTTAATGATTTACAAATATCATGCGTTATCAAAACAGCAGAAGAATTAATATATGAATCAGCTGTGGACATAACCATTGCAATTATGCCGACTATTGTAAAACCAATTAAACCGGGATAAGAATATTGATTAATAGTATATGCAATTAATTCCCCAGAATGTAAATTTTGTTTTGTTGAAAGTAATAAAATGCCTATCCAGTACATACTAATTGCTATTAATATGTATATAAAAGCAGATCTGGAAAACATTGTTTCTACTTGCTTAATATCTTTAGTCATAGAAATACGCTGAAACGCTGCTGGATCCAAGCTAGGTATAAGAAAAAAACATAGTAATGCAATCCAACTGTAAAAATTAGGGTTACTTACGTCAAAGACTTTTGTGAACTGAAAATTAGGATCATTAGACAATGTGTTCATAACTGCTGCAGGCTGATCCATTGCTCCCCAAACTAGAAGCGCTAGACCTGGAATAAATACACAAAAAGCAAGTAATTGTAATAAATCTGTAAATGTTACAGCTCTAATTCCACTATAGCTGGAATATATTATTACTATTACAGCGCTTGCAATTACCGTGTAAGTTGTATTCATTCCTGTAAAATAACTGAACATATTTGCTGAGACTTTAAACTGAACCGCTATGAAACCTATAGTTCCTATAACTCCAGCGATGGCAGTGAACAGCCTAACCCACTTTCCGTACATATTACCCATAGCTTCAGCTATAGATAATGAACCTAAAAACTCTCTCATTCTTGGAGCTAAAACATATGCTACTATTAAAAATGAAATTAATTCAAAAATACCAGTAGAAATATAATATAGCCCCCTGTTATAGGTTTCAGCAACTTTTATTGATAAACTGCTACCGCCTATCCATGTAGCAACCAAGGTTGCTGTTAATGTAGCAGTGCTAAAATTACGTCCCCCTAATGCATATTCTTTGATCGTATTAACATCACGGCCGTGGTATAATCCTATGCATAAATTTGATAACAAAAAAACCGCGATAATCAAAAAATCTAAGTTGAAATTCATGTTAGTTTTCGGTATATTAATTAAAATAAAATCAACCCATAAGATATATTAACAAACGTTTAAAGGCAAGTATTAATTAATTTGCTATAACAAAAATTATATAAAATTCGTATTGTTGCATGATTTTTGGGTGCTTTTTAAGGTAGTATTTTCCAGCGTTTTTGCTTGTAATCGAAGCGTAAAAAATAATTTTGTTGGGAATTGCATTTGAGGAGATAGGCGTTTTCTTGTTCGCTGAATAAAGGTGCTTCATTGACGTAATCACATTTTAAGCCGTTTTTAAGAGTTAAATTATAAAATCCTAGTTTCTCCATGTAAAACCTAAATTTACGTGCATAGAATTCGTTATGACGCCAATCTGGGTTAATATGTTTTCTATTTAACGGCGCGGTGCACAAAGATTTATCATTTTCATTCAGGGCATAGCATTGCAGATACTCCATCGAGACCTCTGGTGGGGCCTTTTTAGCATCATTGATGGCTGCTTGCTGCACGTCAATTACTACCGCCTTAGCCGATGAAATCAGCGCCAGAAGTAAGATTGTTGTTGTGATTTTTTTCATAATACTACTCCTTCGGCTTTGCCGTATTATGATACAATAGATCCAGGATTTTTTGACGATCGCTTGAATTTACTTTGCTGGGTGAGAGGTATGAAATTGCTGCTATTCCATGTTCATCCAGCATAAAAGGATCAAGTCCTTGGCTAACAAGCTCAAGAAATTTATCAACTTGTTGATTTTTTGCCGCTTGGAATAGTTGCTGCTTTAGTTCAGTTAGTCTTATGGGGTCTTTACGCAATGATCTGAGTTCTTCAGCATTATTTTCAAGCATTGATCTTATATCGCCGCGGTCGTGCTCGCTTATGTTTCCAAGAATCAAATAATCAAAGACTGAGAATCCATTTTCATCTAAGGTCGATGGATTCACTCCTTGCTCAACAATTTCCTGAAAAACTGTGAAATTGCCATCCTTGGCTGCTTGAAATAATTGCTGCTCTGATTTGCTGAGTTGTCTTGTAGGCTGCGGTTTTGTTGGCTTTTGCATTTTGTCTTCTCCTCATTTTATTAAACAAAGGATCTCAAGGATTTGTTTGAGATCCGTTATCGGGGAGTTAGAAAAACTGCAGCAAAAGAAGCAGCTATGATCGATTTTAGGCTCAAGGCTAATCGCCGAGAGCCCTGGACATATCGACCATCTCCCCGATATTCATTAAGAATTTCGAGGATCATATCATTTTATACGGATGATTTAACCGCTTTTGCGTTTACAGGTTTCTACACCCCAGAGCTTTCAACGTTTGTTAAAAACTCCGAGATTGATTCTACCGCTAGTTTTTATCAAAGTCAAGTTTATTACTGCTTTTTTCTAGATTACCGCCTTCGCGGTAATGACAACTAAGAGCTTATATTCACAACGTTTTGACGTCATTGCCGCCTTCGCGGTAATGACATCACAAGATACTGCAAACTGGTTTTTCTGGCCGTTCTAGATCTGGCGAATCAAGCTCGAAGATAACAGATATTAAGTGGCAAATATTTTTCCTGTTGACGTCATTGCCGCGCAGGCGGCAATCTCCAACAAACCTCTATCTTAAGCCAGATATTGCAATTACTGCCGTTGTTTTTGAGTTGCCTCTTTGGCCTTCTCTTCAGCTTCCGCTTTTTCTTTAACTGCCCAAAAAGATTTGGTTGCTGCTTTGATTAGCTCATCGCGGTAAGATAGTGTTTTCTTGCCAACCAATTTATACTCGTCTTGATCGTTTTTCAGCCAGAGATTTTCTTCTTCAATTTTACCAAAAGTAAGCTGTTCTTTGATAAGAAAAAGTTTATCTTCTGCTGCTTTTGTCTTAATCTCACACATTGCTGATAATCGTTCCAAGACTGCTTCAACAAAGGTTGGTGGGTTTTTTATAACTTTCATTTTTTACTGTGTTTTTTGCTTTTTTGCAGATTAACTGCCTAGAGTCATGAATATAAATGAATTTTTTTAAAAATCAATCATAAATATATCTAAATCATTACTTTTTGGTAATTTTTGAGTTTTGATTGTTAAGAAGGTAATTTTTTCGCTTAGCTGTTTTTGATAACAGCTTCGCAAAATTACCTTGAGTTTTTTGTTTTTTTTTGAAATTTTTAAATTCGAGTTTTTATATAACTATATACTAAAGTACTGGAGTAAGGGGGAATGCAGTGACCCCCCTAAAGGGGGGCACTGTAATGACCTACTTCTGACGAAGGTCATCACAGTAGAAAAAGAAAAAGCCTACAAAAAGAAAAAGTTTTGCAATTATTCCTTCATTTCTTTCTTCCATTCGAAAACCAGCGAATTAAAAAAATCAACTAATTGCAATTTTTCTTAAATAAGCACTTGCATGTTGTTAGACCTTGTGTTATAACTTTGGGTTAAGATCACAATGGTTTGGGCTACAACACCTTGCAAAAGTCGACAATTCAAGGGTTTAAGCTGGATTAGAGTGAGATTGATCAAGGCAGAAGCAAAGCAAATTCAGTGTCAGAAGTTGTTTTGAGTTCGTAACCTTGAGTAAGCCTGACGAGGCTTGATATTTTGGTAAAACATAGCTGTGCATTTTGGTTAGTCAGGTCAAACTACAACATAAAACCAGACGAGGTAAACAAGTGGGAAACGCGCCTTGAGAATGCATGACAACGGCTATTGAAACCATTGATAAGAGTTAGAAATAACCAAAGAAAAATAATGATCTCGATAGAAACTAACATTAAAGAAGTTTCGAAGAACTTGGATCACTTACAGCGCAAGCAGCTGCCATTTGCCAGCAGTAAAGCTTTGAATAAAATTGCTGTTAAATCGCAAGATGAGATTATAAAAATGATACCGACGGTGTTTAATAACCGGAAGAAATGGTACGGCAAAAACCAAAAGACTGGTGTCAAAGTGAGATTTTCGAATAAATATGAGCTGGTGGCGGCAGTTTTTACCAGAGCATATTTTGCGAAGATCCAGGAAGAGGGAGGCGTAAAGCTGCCTTATTCTGGTAATAGCCTAGCAGTACCGATGAAAGATATTGCTAGAAGATTCTACAAGTCTAATGCTTTGAAGAAAGAGCGAGATAATGGTAGAATATTTAAGAGCCGCTCGGGCCGTCATATTTTGCGGCGAGTTGGTAAGAAACAGGTCAAAAAGCTTTACAGCCTAGTGCCGCATGCGAATGTGAGGGCTAGGTTTGGCTTTGTGAAGACTGCGCATACTGTGTTCCATAGGAGGTTTGAGAAGATCTTTTATGAGCAGCTTGAATATGCTTTGAAGACCGCAAAGTGGTAGAAATAGATACCCTCCTTCGAGGGTATGACATAAATTTTATGTCAGAATTAATGATAATATGGATCGCCACACCAACTTTCAGTTGGCTTGCGATGACGCGTAGAGCAAACAGAGGTTGGAGACGGACAACAAATTATCCATAAAACGAAACGATTTGGCCTGTCCATTTCGTTTTCTTTGCAACCAATAGAAGAATAGCGTGTTTTTGAGAGTAGAGAGCGATATCTCATAAACCCTATGAGTATAGGCCTTATATAAGCTTAGGTACTTTACCACCGGCCCCCAAATGGGTAACTGGCCACCCCGGCGTGCCTCTAGACACAGCTCCCAGAAAAGCATTTCGTTTCGTTTTTAGGTAAATTGAAGACAACAAAAACCTCTGAACCCCAGTTTTTACCTAATGTTTCGACATATAACAATAATTAACAAACTATCCAAAATAACGAAAATCACCCTTTTTCGATTTCGTTTTTTAATAACAAAACAAATAAATCATTCATGAAAATAGAACTAATTGAACTTGAAGCGATCAAGGAATATAAGAATAATCCGCGATGTAATCAATCTGCTGTGATTAAAGTAGCAGCATCGATTAAAGAATTTGGTTGGCAGCAGCCAATCGTTGTTGATGCTAATATGGTAGTTATTGCTGGGCATACAAGACTGCAGGCAGCTCATCATTTAAAACTTAAGCAAGTGCCAGTTTATGTAGCCAATGCACTAACCGAGCAGCAGGTTAAAGCATATCGTTTAGCAGATAATCGTTTGCATGAAGATGCGAGTTGGGATAATGAGTTGCTGGCAATTGAGCTTGAGTGTTTGCAAGAATCAGAGTTTGATTTGGAATTGACAGGATTTAATCCGTTAGAACTGAAGAAATTATTATCTGATCAGAATGGGACTGAGAATGATGCAGATTCCATTAGAAGCAAAGAGATTTGCAGTTCAACATTTGAGGAGTTTGAGCATCAATGCCCTAAATGCAAATTTGAATGGAGCTAAGTCTTTTATGAATTATTCCGGAAAATGGGCTTTATCTGAACTACCAACATTTTGCAAAAATGATAAGCTAGAACAAGATTCTTACAAGGTATTTTCCTGCTTTCATGGAGCTGGCGGATCATCGATGGGTTATAAACTTGCTGGCTTTAATGTGCTGGGTGGGGTTGAGATTGACCCAATGATGATGAAACTATATCAACATAATTTAAAGCCAAGATATTCTTATATAATGGGGGTTGAGCAGTTCAATTCACTGCCTGATGAGGATTTACCAAAAGCATTATTTGATCTCGATATTTTAGATGGCTCACCACCATGTTCGTCATTTAGCATTGCTGGTGCGCGATCTAAGAAATGGGGCAAGAAGATGATGTTTCGTGAGGGGCAAAAGCCGCAAATCTTGGATGATTTGTTCTTTCATTTTATTAATACGGTGAAGAAATTACGTCCTAAAATAGTTATTGCTGAGAATGTTAAGGGATTGATTACTGGCAAGGCCAGAGGATATGTGAAGCAGATCTTGCAGAACATGAAAGATATTGGTTATAAGGCGCAGTTATTTTTAATTGATAGCGCTGATACTGGCGTTCCACAACGAAGACAAAGAGTGATTTTCATTGCTCGGCAAATGGGATTAGAGCTTTCTGATTTGAATCTACAATTTACTCATCGTCATATTAGCGTTAAAGAAGCGTTTCGTGGTGTGATTAATCAGGAGAAAGATTTGCGCTTTTTAAATGAGAATAGTCGTAAATTATGGGAAAAAACCAAAGCTGGTGATTCTTTTGAAACTACTCACAAAAATGGCAGTAGATTTAACGAGAAGAAACTAAATCCCAATGACACTGCGACAACACTGACGACTAGATCAATGCCGATGCACTGGCAATATCCAAGACGCATCAGTACGATGGAAGCAGTTCGTTTGCAGAGCTTTCCTGACGATTATGATTTTTTACATACTAATGGACTGCATGCAATTGGTATGTCAGTGCCGCCATTGATGATGCAAAACATAGCTCAGAAGGTTAAATTGCAGTGGTTGGATAGACAAAGCAAGGTGTCATCACCGTGAAGACGGTGATCTATTTAATTCCCTATTTTAGATACCCGAAGGCCTAAGCCCGAGGATGACATCCTAAGCAACAAATAACATTATAAAACATGCAAACATATTCCGGAGAAGTAATTGCTAAATTGTTGAATCTCAGCGTTCGAAGAGTACAACAATTAGCCAAAGACGATATTATTCCAAAATCTGATAAAGGCAAGTATGACCTTGTTGCAAGCGTGCGTGGATATATCAAATATCTTTATGAACGTGCTTATGGGCAGAATAAAGAAACTATAGATTCACATGCAGAAAAAGCCAGATTGCTTAAGGCGCAGGCAGAAAAAGCAGAGCTGGAACTGAAGATCATGCAGGATAAATATATGGCTTTAGCGGAAATTGAGTTTTTGTGGAGCGGGATGTTATTGTCATTTCGTGGCAAGATATTATCACTTCCAACCAAGATCGTACATAAAATTGCAGGGGCTGGTGGAGATTTAGCCAAGATCGAGCGCATGCTGACGGACGAATTGCATGATGTGCTAATGGAATTAAGTAATACCCAATATGGTCAACATGGACAAAAAGTCGCAGGATTTTCTGCAAAAGATAGTTCAGAAAATTGCTCCACCGCCAAAGTTAAGAGTCAGTCAGTGGGCTGATCGATATCGTTATTTATCGAGTGAATCAGCTGCAGAGCCAGGTAAGTGGGATAGTAATAGAGCGCCATACCAAAAAGCAATTATGGATGCGGTGAATGATAGTGATATTGAGACTATTGTGGTGATGTCTTCAGCGCAAGTTGGCAAGACTGAGATTATCAATAATATTGTTGGTTATTACATACATCAAGATCCAGCACCAATGTTAGTGGTGCAGCCAACCGAGAAATTAGCAGCAAGCTGGTCAACTGATCGATTAACTCCGATGCTAAAACATAGTAAGGCATTGCAGGAATTAGTGCATGACTCACGAAGTCGTGATTCAGGAAATAAGATTTTATACAAGAAATTCCCTGGTGGGCATATTACTATGGCCGGTAGTAATGCACCATCATCACTAGCTAGCCGGCCGGTGAGGATTGTGCTCTGTGATGAGATTGATCGATACCCAGTTAGTGCCGGCTGTGAAGGTGATCCAGTTAATCTTGCCAAAAAACGGGCAACGACGTTTTGGAATAGGAAAATAATTCTAACATCAACGCCAACGATTAAAGATTTTAGTCGTATTGAGGCGGCATATTTGCAGAGTGATCAACGTAAATATTACGTTCCTTGCCGATCTTGTGGTGAGTATCAAACTCTTAAATGGTCACAAATTCGTTGGGATAAAGATAAGCCAGAGACCGCGCATTATGTCTGCCAAACACATGGCTGCGTTTTAACTTCAGCGGATAAGGATTATATGTTGCAGCATGGCCAGTGGCGGGCTGAGAACCAGTGTGAAGCTGTAGGTAATGTTGCAGGTTTTCATTTAAATGAGTTATACTCACCTTGGGTCAGCTGGAGCAAGATTGTAGCAGAGTTTTTAAAAGCCAAGCTAATGCCAGAAACTTTAAAAACTTGGGTTAATACTAGTTTAGGTGAAACTTGGGAAGAAAATGGTGATTCAGTGGCAGAAGGATCACTGATGTCACGCAAAGAGAATTGGGGCGATAAAGCGCCAGAAAAAGTGGTGATTATCACTGCTGGTGTTGATGTGCAGAAAGATCGTTTAGAGATTGAGATAGTTGGCTTTGGAATTGGGCAAGAGAGCTGGTCACTGGATTATCGTGTGCTGCATGGTGATCCTTCTAGAGAAGAAATATGGCAAGATTTAGATTTGCTGCTTGAAAAACCAATCAAACACGAGTCTGGCGTTAGTTTACGCATTGCTTGTGTTTGCGTTGATTCAGGTGGCCATCATACGCAAAATGTTTATACATATTGCAAGAAACGTCAGTTACGTAGGATATTTGCGATAAAAGGTTCATCCATTCCAGCAAAACCAATCATCAGCCGGCCATCAATGTCGAATAGTTTACGAGTTAAATTATTCTCAGTTGGTACAGATACTGCTAAGGAAATTATCTATAGCCGTTTGAAGATCACTGAACCTGGTAATGGTTATTGCCATTTCCCTGCTACGCGTGATGAGGAATATTTTAAGCAGCTCACGGCAGAAAAGTTAGTAACGCGCTATGTAAAAGGTTTTCCTGTGCGACGCTGGGAAAAGCCAGCTGGGCGTCGGAATGAGGCGCTTGATTGCCGGGTATATGCGCTTGCGGCCTTACATATATTAAATCCAGATTTGGAGTTATTATTTGCAAAGATGCAAGAGAAGAAGAGCACTAAAACGACTGATATTGTACAAAGCACAAAACAGCAAACAAGTTCTTCTTGGCAAATAAATGGTCACAAATTCGTTGGGATAAAGATAAGCCAGAGACCGCGCATTATGTCTGCCAAACACATGGCTGCGTTTTAACTTCAGCGGATAAGGATTATATGTTGCAGCATGGCCAGTGGCGGGCTGAGAACCAGTGTGAAGCTGTAGGTAATGTTGCAGGTTTTCATTTAAATGAGTTATACTCACCTTGGGTCAGCTGGAGCAAGATTGTAGCAGAGTTTTTAAAAGCCAAGCTAATGCCAGAAACTTTAAAAACTTGGGTTAATACTAGTTTAGGTGAAACTTGGGAAGAAAATGGTGATTCAGTGGCAGAAGGATCACTGATGTCACGCAAAGAGAATTGGGGCGATAAAGCGCCAGAAAAAGTGGTGATTATCACTGCTGGTGTTGATGTGCAGAAAGATCGTTTAGAGATTGAGATAGTTGGCTTTGGAATTGGGCAAGAGAGCTGGTCACTGGATTATCGTGTGCTGCATGGTGATCCTTCTAGAGAAGAAATATGGCAAGATTTAGATTTGCTGCTTGAAAAACCAATCAAACACGAGTCTGGCGTTAGTTTACGCATTGCTTGTGTTTGCGTTGATTCAGGTGGCCATCATACGCAAAATGTTTATACATATTGCAAGAAACGTCAGTTACGTAGGATATTTGCGATAAAAGGTTCATCCATTCCAGCAAAACCAATCATCAGCCGGCCATCAATGTCGAATAGTTTACGAGTTAAATTATTCTCAGTTGGTACAGATACTGCTAAGGAAATTATCTATAGCCGTTTGAAGATCACTGAACCTGGTAATGGTTATTGCCATTTCCCTGCTACGCGTGATGAGGAATATTTTAAGCAGCTCACGGCAGAAAAGTTAGTAACGCGCTATGTAAAAGGTTTTCCTGTGCGACGCTGGGAAAAGCCAGCTGGGCGTCGGAATGAGGCGCTTGATTGCCGGGTATATGCGCTTGCGGCCTTACATATATTAAATCCAGATTTGGAGTTATTATTTGCAAAGATGCAAGAGAAGAAGAGCACTAAAACGACTGATATTGTACAAAGCACAAAACAGCAAACAAGTTCTTCTTGGCAAATAAATGGTCACAAGAGTAAAGGTGGATTTGTAAAGAACTGGTGAAATGCAAATAAAGTTTGTATAATACCACATAATGTGCTATATTAAGTACTAAAAGAGGTATTAAATATCATGCAACACATATATGCAAATTTATCAGCCAGTATTTCTGAGCTAAAGAAGAGCCCAACAGCTTTGATTAACAATTCAAGCGGTGAGCCAGTAGCATTGCTTAACAACAATAAGCCAACAGCTTACTTGATACCAGCAAAGTTATATGAAAGAATATTAGAGCAACTTGATGATAAAGAGTTACTTGAAATCGCCCATTTACGATTACAAGATAAGCATAAAGCCGTAAGTGTTTCTTTGGATGAATTGTAATAATGAGTTATAAATTAGAATTTGTACCCGCTGCAAAAAAGGAGTGGGATAAGCTAGGCGCTACCATTAAGCAACAATTTAAGAAGAAATTAACTGAACGATTAAAAACACCACATATACCAAAAGATGCTTTAAGTGGTGGTAAAAACTTATACAAAATCAAGTTAAGAACAGTTGGCTATCGATTAGTCTATGAAGCAAATGACCAAAAGATAACTATTTTGGTTCTTGCCGTTGGTAAAAGAGAACGCTCAGAAGTGTATAAAAACATATTTTCTAGATTTGAATAAACAAAACAACATTCATAACATTCCCAAATCTTTTGTGGCGGGTGAAGCGATTAGTTGGTCTGTAGAGATATTAAACAACCAAAGAAATAATCTGCAAGCTCCAGAAGCTGATCTAAACTACATATTATGCAATAGTAATAATCAGTATCAGATTAAAGCTGATTATATAGGTGGATGTTATCATATAAAACTCACTTCGCCGGAAACTCTTATCTATGCGCCAGGAACTTATTGGTGGCAATGTTTTTATGGTACTGAGCAAGATATGCAGATGCTAGCTAGTGGTGAGGTTATCATCAAGCCTAATTTTGTGCAAATTGAAAGTTATGATGGTCGCTCACATGCGAGGAAAGTGTTAGATGCGCTGGAGAGTACTTTAGAAGGTAAGGCAACACGTGACCAATTATCTTACTCTATTGCGGGCAGGAGTTTATCTCGAATGAGTCCGGTGGAATTACTTGAATGGCGAGATAAATATAAGGCTGAAGAGACGATGCTGAAGCGTAAATCAGGGCAAGATCGCAGTCAGCTGATTAAAGTTAGATTTTAAAATTTTTATTACAAATTTTTTCTAAATGAAATTCCTCAAAAATCTATTTTTTGGTAAAGATAAAGACTTGTCTGCGACCAAAGAAACAAATCAACAAAAACTCAAAGGTAATTCTCATAAACAAACTGCGCAGAAACGTCAGTTTCAGGCGGCCGCATTTAACAGATTAACTAGTGACTGGATGGCTAATATTGCATCAGCTGATGCGGAGATTCATCGGTCGCTACGTACTTTACGTAGCAGGTCAAGGGATCTATGTATGAATAATGATTATGCACGCCGTTTCTTGAAAAAAACTAGCGTTAATATAGTTGGTAATAATGGTATTCGCTTGCAGGTCAGAGCTGAGAGTAAAGATGGAGTCTTATTGCGTGAGGCTAATGATAAGATTCAGCAAGAATTTAACAAATGGAGCAAGAAGGGGGTTAGCACAGTTTGTGGCCGGCTTTCTTGGATTGATTGCCAGCGTATTTTCATTGAATCTGTAGCGCGTGATGGTGAGGTTTTGGTGCGGATGATTAAGGGCAAAGAGGCTAATAATGAGTGGGGTTTTGCACTGCAATTTTTGGAAGCTGATCACTTAAATGAGGATCTGAATCAATCATTGAGCAATGGAAATTACATCCGCATGGGTATTGAGTTTAACAGGTGGAGCCGACCAGTTGCTTATCATATATTGACTAAACATCCGGGCGAAGAATTGCAAGATAGAGTTTATGAGAATGCTTATCAGCGAATAAAGGCTGATGAGATCATTCACGGCTTTATTTTGGACCGTTCCTCACAAAGTCGCGGCATTCCCTGGATGCATACGGCAATGTCGAGATTAAAGATGCTTTCTGGCTATGAAGAAGCTGAGTTGGTTGCCGCTAGAGTTGGTGCCTCCAAGATGGGTTTTTTTGTTTCTCCAGATGGGGCGAGTTATACTGGTCATGATATGGAAAATGGCCGCCCAATCATGGAGGCAGATCCGGGAACGTTTGAGCAACTACCTGCTGGTATGGATATTAAAACATTTGATCCGAATCATCCTACTGGTAGTTTTGCAGCATTTGAAAAGGCTATTTTGCGCGGCATTGCTAGTGGTCTGGACATTTCATACAATACTTTGGCCAATGATTTGGAAGATGTAAACTTTTCTTCCATTAGGCACGGGTCACTTGAAGATCGTGATAGCTGGCGGGCGCTGCAAAATTGGTTAATGCAGCATTTTTGTACACCAATATTTGAGCAATGGTTATTGATGAGTATGACTAGCGGCAAACTAAACCTACCTTTATCGCAATATGATCGTTTTAATAAGCCAGTTTGGAAGGCACGTGGTTGGGCCTGGGTTGATCCGCTTAAGGAAAATCATGCTAATCAAATTGCCATTAAACAAAAAACTAAAACCAGGAATCAGATTGCAGCAGAGCAAGGCATGGATATTGAAGAATTATTCCAGCAATTTGCTTATGAAGAACAATTGGCAAAAGAATATGGATTAAACTTAAATGAGATAGAACAAAATTTGCAATCGCAAAAATTAAAAAAAGATAAAGATGATGAAGAATCAGATGAATAACAAAGAAATTTCGGTTGATAGCTGCTTATATCGGCATACGACTTTAGAGGCAGATAATAATGCTACTGAACAAAAGAAAAATCGAGAATTCTGGTTAGTATTTTCCAGCGAAGAGCCAGTTGAACGTAATTTTGGTATGGAGATATTGGATCACAATAACGATAGCGTGGTGATGAAATGGCTTTCTTCTGGAAGAGCGCCATTATTGCTAGATCACGATCCCAGCAAACAAATTGGTGTAGTACAATCAGCTTGTATTACTCCAGATGGCAAGGCCAAAGCTAAAGTCAAGTTCAGCAAAAGTCAGTTAGCAGAAGGAATCTATCAAGATGTGCTCGATGGCATTCGCAGTAATGTCTCGGTTGGTTATCGATACATGCAAGATGGAGTTACCTTGGAATCAGAAGGCAGAGATGGCGGGCCAGATACTTACCGCATAAAACACTGGCAGCCGCTGGAAGTTTCGATGGTATCGATTCCAGCTGACCATACAACGGGCGTAATGCGTCATCAAACTATCAACTATTCCGTAAAAAATTATCCAATAAACTATTCAACAAATAACAGGAGCAATATGCAAGAAACTAAAACAACAAAAGAATCTACAAATAATGAACAAACTAATGGTCAACATATTAATGTAAAACAAATCAGGCAAGATGAGTCCACCAGAATAGGTGAGATTATTGCCCTAGGTGATAAGCATAATCTACGTGATCATGCGATGGATTATGTTAAAGATGGTCGCAGCGTTGATAATTTCCGGCAATATGTTTTGGAACAAATATCAACAAGGTCACAATTAAATCAAGAACCGATTAAGACCATCAGCAATAATGATTCATTCATTGGCATGAGTAAAAAAGAGGCGCGGGACTTTTCGATAATAAGGGCTATAAGAGCAGCAATGACTGGTAATTGGCAAGGGGCAGAACTTGAGAAAGAAGCTTCGTGCGCGGTCTCAAAACAAGTGGGCCGTGAACCAAGTAGCTTCTTTGTGCCACTTGATGTAATGCATCAAACTGATTATTCTTCTAACCATCGCAATTTAGGTGGCTCTCAGCAAACACGTAACTTGCAGAAATTACAAAATGATGCTGGTGGTTACTTAGTTGGTACGGATCACCTAGCAAGCAGCTTCATTGAGTTGCTCCGCAATAAGATGCTAGTCAAACAAATGGGTGCCAGGGTAATGAGCGGCCTGCACGGAGATGTAGCCATTCCAAAACAAACTGGCGGGGCTACAACTTACTGGGTCTCGGAAGGTAATGCTCCAGCCCATAGTCAGCAGAGCTTTGCGCAAGTGACCTTATCACCAAAATCAGTAGCTGCCTTTACCGACTTTACCCGCAAATTAATCCTGCAATCCAGCCCTGATATTGAGTCATTAGTGCGTAATGATTTGGCAACAATTCTAGCATTAGAACTTGACCGAGTAGCAATAACTGGTAGCGGCCGAGATTCACAGCCACTAGGAATCATGAACAGCCCTGGTATTACTGAATTACCAATCAATCTAGCAGATCCAGATCATGAAAACTACCTAGATTGGGGCAAAATAATTGATCTAGAAAGTGCAATAGCGGCGCAAAATGCTGATATTGGTACGCTAGGATATTTATGTAATGCCAATATGCGCGGTATCCTAAAGCAGCAAGAAAAGTCAGAAAACACTGCTCAGTTTATTTGGGGTAATTCCAATGAGGCTGGCTTTGGTATACTAAACGGTTACCGAGCTGGAACGACTAATCAAATGCCTGCTAATACGATTATCTTTGGTAATTTTGCAGACTTAATCATCGGACAATGGGGCGTGATGGATGTATTAGTTGACCCGTACAGCCTTGGTACTAGTGGTGGTATTCGTATCCGCGTGATGCAGGATGTTGATTTAGCAATCCGCCACCCAGAGAGTTTCGCCGTTGCTTCTGCTCCAGCAGCTCCAGCGCCAAATATAATTGAAGAACCTGCGGAAGAGATAATTCAGGAAGAAGATGGCGAAGAAGAGGTGATTGAGGAATAGCGTGTTTATTTGATTAGGAATGGTTTTTTATAAACGATTCACGCCTAGCAGCAATCTTACGTGCCAATTCTTCTTTTGATATAACATCACCACTATTAGCTTCTTTAATACCTAAGTTGACCTCTTTTTCCAACCATATTTTGTAGTTGCCATAATCTGAAATATTCTTGTTATTCACTACTAACATTATTTTATTTAGTTACTAATAGAATTACAATATAAACGATGTCATTTCAAGAAGATTTAACAGAATTTCTCGATATAGAGCAAGGATTTGCTGATATTGCGATTATTCAGACATTTGATATATATGGTGGTGATGATACTATTGAGGTTAAAGGGATATTTTCTGCAGAATATGTTGATATTGATGTTGGCATGAATGGCGTTTCTGGGCGTAATGCTAGTTTTGAATGTATGGCAGAAGAGGTAGAATGCTTGCAATATGGTGATAAAATCTGCATTGGAAGACAAGAATATTATGTTCGTGACTTTAAGCCAGATGGCACTGGTTGGACAATTTTAGTTTTAGAAAAAACACCAACAGATTGATTATAAGTTAATATTAATAATGCAAATACATATTCGAACTTTTATCAGGAAAGCAATAATCCAGCGTTTGATGCGCAATACTATGGCGCAAGAACGTGTTTATGATAGCCGTTTATATAATCTGCAGCAAAATGCCTTACCAGGTATTATTGTATTTTGTGATTATGAGGAAGTAAGCACTGAGACTATCAGCTTTCCACGCTCACAAATGCGTAATTTACGACTGACTGTTGAATGTTACGTGAAGGATCATCAGCACATTAATAGTCATATTGATAAGATCACGCACCAGGTAGAAACTCTGATCATGAGCGATGCAAATTTAGGCGGGTTAGTCAAAGATTGCCGTCTAGAGTCAACAGAGAATAATTATAATAACGAAGCTGATTATCCAGTGGCCGTAGCGAGTTTAATTTTTAAAATATCATATCGAACTAAAGAAAATGCAACCGATAAATTGATTTGAGATACCCATCTTCATGGGTATGACGTAATTTAAAATATAATAAATAAGGAAGAAAACATGGCAACACATGCAGGCTCGGAAGGAGTCGTTACAATTAACAACCAACAAATGGCCGAAGTAAAATCTTGGAACATTGAAGAAGTTAGCGATACAGTTGATGCAAGCGTTATTGGCACGCAATGGCGCAAATCGCTTGCAACGATCAAAAGCTGGTCTGGTTCAATTGACGCATTTTGGGATGATGGCGATGATGACAACGCCCAAAAATTACTTAAGATTGGCGCAACTATTGAGGTAAAATTATATCCAAATAGTTTAGCTGATAATCCGCAATATTTTACCGGTCATGCTATTGTTACTGGGATTTCAAGACAAGGATCATTCGATGGTATTGTTGAGAGCTCATTTACTTTCCAAGGTAATGGCGAACTAAAAAGTGGCAAGAATGTGGCTAAGTTAGAGAAAAAACAAGAGGAGGAGCATAAAGATGATTAAAGATAACATGAATGATAGCGTAATGCAGCGAGTCAAGTCGCATTTTGATAGCAAAGAGATGAAGATTATCGAAGTACCTGAATGGGGCGATGATAATCAGCCTCTATATATTTATGCTAGCCCCCTAACATTAGCGCAAAAGAATCGTTTATATAAAATGGCTAAAGATGATGATTTAGGCTTGATGGTTGAGACTTTGATAATGAAGGCCAAAGATGAGTCTGGTAATAATTTATTCAACAGGGCCGATAAGCCAGATTTAATGCGTTCTTGCGATCCAGATGTATTAATCAGAGTTGCTAATAATATTATTGGTGATAATGATGATAATTTTGAGTTAGTAAAAAAAAATTAGGTAACGATATTCTGCTGTATAATATCTTTAGCCTTGCAGAACTCCTTGGCAAGAGCGCCGCTGAAATCGAATCTATGACTTTATCAGAATGGAATCATTGGTGCGCCTATTTAAGTTTAAAGAATGAGCGTAATAAGGGTAGATTACCGCCTCCGCGGTAATGACGACGATTTTTTATGAGTTATCATGCCCCAACAGCGTTATTACGGCGCCCCAACTCGTCATCACCGCGGAGGCGGTGATCTCATAAAAAAATAATCATTAAAAAATGACTGGTAAAGAAGTAAAAGTAGTTTTTCGCGGTGTTGATAAAACGCGTCAAGCCATTGGTCGCATTAAGAAGAACTTTAAGGATCTTGAGAATCTGACTGGCCGCCTGACTAGAGGGTTTGGTGCGATTGGTATGGCTCTGGGTATGGCCTTCAGCGCCCGGTCTTTGAAGAATATCATTGATACTGGTGATCAGATTGGTAAGCTCAGCACTCGTCTTGGTGTTACTACGGAAGGTTTATCGGAACTCAAATATGCTGCTGAGATGAGCGGAGTTGGTTTTAATTCTTTATCAACTGGTTTGCAGCGAATGACTCGCCGTGTATCTGAAGCCGCGATGGGAACCGGCGCAGCTAAATCTGCTTTGATTGAGCTGAATTTATCAGCTCAGCAACTGCAAAAGATGAGACCAGAAGATCAGTTTGAGATGATTGCTGATGCATTAAACTCTGTCAGTAACCAATCAGATAAAGTTCGTCTGGCAATGAAATTATTCGATACTGAAGGCGTATCTTTGCTGCAGACCATGGAAAATGGAGCAGAAGGCATTCGGGCTTTACGTGAAGAGGCAAAGAGGTTAGGCCTTTCATTATCCAATGAAAATACCAAAGCAATGGCTGACTTTAATGACAGCCTAACCAAATTACAGGCGGTATTAACTGGTCTGCTTACTAGTGTTTTGCTGCCTATCTTACCAGTAATTACCGCATTCTTTGAGGCTGTAAGTGATGGTAATCCGGTTGTTACCTTCTTAATCAGTAGTCTGAGTATGCTAGTAGCATTACGTCTGGCTGTATGGTTTGCAAGCGTTACTATGGCAGTACGCGGCTTTACCCTGGCACTCATGGCAAACCCAATTGGCGCAGTAGCGGTGGCCATATCACTTGCTGCATCTGCCCTAATGAGTCTTTATCGGTGGTTTAACAAAAGCACATCTGCTGCCAAGGAATCAAACGAAGTATTGCAGCAAACCAAGCAAGTATCGACCGAATTACAGCAATTGCAACAAAAACAGATGCAGCAATTAGTGCAAAGCAATGAGCTGCAATCTCAGAAGAAAGAGCTACTAAAACAAACTAATCCAATCTTGCAAAAACATAATCAACAGCTACAGCAATTTGGCAGTAATCTTAAAAACAGCACTCAGCAGCAAAATAATCTCAATGAAGCTATAAGTGCTCATAAATCAGAATTATCCGACAGCGCACAAATGCAAGAAGAGGTATTTGACTTGATCAAAAGCAGTTCAAAACAGGCTGCTAATAATATGATTAAAAACTTCTCAAAAATGTCTAGCGGATCAAAACAATATACTAATAGCATTAAATCTGATTTTAAAAACTTATTCCGCAGCATTCAATCGGATCTAGTCAAAATGGGCTTGCAAAAAGGTTTAAGCGCCTTGCAAAATAGTAGCTTCGGAGGTTTACTTGGTGGTCTTAGTAATATGGGAGGCGGTGCAAGCGGAGGATTAGCAGGTGGCCTGGGAGGTTTAATATCCGGAGCCGCTAGTGGCCTTGGCAGCATGCTTGGTGGTTTTGCAGGCTTTTTTGCGGGTGGAGGCATAACAAAACCAGGTAAAGCACACATTGTTGGCGATGGCGGCGAGCCGGAACTATTCACCCCCAACAGTGTCGGGCGCATAACTCCTCTCAGTCAGCTAGCAGGAGCCGGCACCTCCTATTCACCAAGTATTAATGTCTATATGAACATCCACACCCCAGACATACACTCGTTCAGCCATAGCCGCGATCAGATTATGTCCGATATGGCCAGACGCATGGCCAAAGCTGGACGTAATTTGTGAGTGAAATTAAAACTTGTAATATTAATTTATATTAGCTAAAGTTGATTTAAGATAACTGAATAATGAGTGTAGAGTATGTTGAAACGCATTACTGATTTGTTTCAAATCAAACAACTTACCAAAACAAGATGCTTAGTATAAAACAACTTTCTATAGAGTCAGAAGAAGGTTTCCAAAAAGAGCTGGATGATATCTTAAAGTCAATAAACCGTTATACTAAAGGATATAAAAATGAATACCATCCTAACCCAGAAAGACTATTATTAATATTAAAACAAAATGTATTTAAAGATGTAGAAAATGGCCTTCATGAAAATATTTTTAAAATGTCTATGGAGCTTCATTACCAAGATATTGTAAAATATTTACTCAGTAAGTATCCACAATTAAAAGAAAAAATACCTTATCACATAGGGCATGTAAATCTAGAGTTAGTAGAGTGGTTTATTGATTATGGGTTCGATGTCAATACAAGCACTAAAGAAGGAGATACATCTTTACATAACGTGTGTTGCTTCAGACGTAACCCTGATAGTATACTAATTATGGATTTATTAATCAAAAACAAAGCTAATGTTAATATACAAAACAATAACGGAAAATATCCTATATATAATGCTGCATTTCAGACTCTTCATAGTAATAACAAAACACCAGTATCTATACGAATTGATATGCTAAAAACTTTAATTGATAATAATGCTGATATCAATTGCAGAGACAATATAGGTGGCACACCATTAATTAGTGCTACCATAGAAGGAGATATTAATCTATTAAAGTTTTTACTTAAAAATAAAGCCAATGTTAACATAACAAAGTCTAAACAAATACCAACCTGCTTGCATAAGGCATTATTGTCAGAAAATTTGAGTTTAGAATATATCGAAATATTATTAAAAAGTAATGCCGACGTAGGTTACCAACGCTTATCAACACAACACCTTCATATCGCCTCTCCATTTCATTATTTATTTTATAACCCATATTGTTTAGAAATTATTGAGATTACAAAATTACTTTTAAAATATGATGCAGATATCAATTCATTAGATAAACATCAGAATTCTGCTCTTACTCAATTATCGAATGCTGCTCCAGAAAAAAAATTATTACAAAACGATCTACTCATATTTATCGCACCTTATTTGAATGCTGAAATACAGAGTAATTCTAATACAGAATTTTGTAAAGGTGATATTCTACATATAATAAATAACCCCAACCACGCTCTGTTATTGGCAATTCAAGAAAAAGATTCAGAATCTATTGAATATCTAGCAAGATCAAATCATGATGGAAGATTTTATTTTACTCCAGAAATTACAGAAGAAATAAAAAAAATAAAACAAGACGAAAATAGTCCGAACGAACTATTACAAGCTTTGTCTTTATTCAATCCAAAGCAAAAATCGGCAATGAAAGTTGTGGAGTATAAAGATGAACCAGCCGAAGAATTATTTGAAGAATTTATTGAAGCATTGCCAGGAGATTCTTTAGATATCATGCCTCAGTTACAATAGTAAAAACCAAAACAACAATGGAATCATTTGTAGAAATTCAGTTCCCGACTGATATATCTTACGGCGCTAAAGGTGGGCCGGTATTTTCTACTGACATAATAACGACAATTAGTGGCCATGAGCAGCGCAATATTAATTGGAGATCGGCAAGAGCTCGGTATGATATTGCTAGTGGCATTAAAACTGAGCAGCAAGCGCAGCAGCTAATTGCTTTCTTTCGAGCAAGGCATGGTAAAGCTGTAGGTTTTCGTTATAAAGATTGGTCTGATTATAAAGCAGAACTACAGTTAATTGGCACTGGCGATGGTAGTAATAGGAAGTTCCAACTGCAGAAAAACTATTCTAGCGGTGGTAAATATTATCAGCGATCTATTACCAAGGCAGTAGAAAATTCCTTAACAATTTATGTAAACCGCATGCCGGTCAGAGCAAAAGTAAATTTTACCAATGGTAATATCGAGCTAGTTTCTGCTCCGGCTAACAAGGCACAAGTCAGGGCTAGTTTTGAATTTGATGTGCCAGTGCGTTTTGATACAGATCATTTGGATATGCAGATTGATAATTTTAACTTAAGTTCTTGGCATAATATTCCTTTAGTAGAAGTGAGGATTTAATTTACTGTAATGCGTGATCTTAACGATAAACTAAAGCAGCATATTGACTCAGAAGTCACCACCATGGCTTCTTGTTGGTATATTAAGCGCAAAGATGGTCTAGAACTTGGTTTTACCGATCATGATCAGATGATCAGTATTAATGGCATGGAGTATGAATCAATAGCTGGTTTTAATCCCACTAATATTGAAACTAGCAATAATTTAGCTGTTGATAATTTAGAAATTAATGGCCAAGTTACAGATAGTAAAATTACAGCCAAAGATTTACTGGCTGGTAAATATGACTTTGCACATTTGGAAATCTTCTTAGTCAATTACAACAAACCCAATGATGGCAAATTGATTCAAAAATCAGGAATTATCGGCGAAGTAACTCTAAAAAACAAGCTATTCTATGCTGAAATACGCGGCTTATCGCAGTTTCTATCGCAAACATTATGCGAAGATTATTCCCCTCATTGCCGGGCAAAACTGGGAGATAATCGCTGCAAAGTAGACTTGACCAGGCCAGAATATCGAGCTGATTGCCAGATTAAACGAGTTGTTGATCAACAATGTTTTATCGTCAGCAATGTGCTAGTACATAATAACCCAGCGCCAGAACGTTGGTTCCGGCACGGCTATATTATCTGGAATAGTGGTAATAATAAAAACACGAAAATAGAAGTGCGTGATTTTACCTACACAAACCTTAAATATGACGATGAAAAAGAAGAGATTAAAGAAACACAAAAAGATAAAGCAGAAACACAGCCAAAATCTTGTAATCGTAATTACCGAATAACTCTGGCCTTAAGTCCTGCTTTTGATATTAACAAAGGCGATAAGTTCAACATAATTGCTGGCTGTGACAGACGCAGCAAAACCTGCCTGCAGAAATTCAATAACATTATAAATTTCCGCGGCGAGCCAGATCTTCCTGGTATTGATAAACTTAATCGCCCGTTATAAATAAGATTGACGCAAAGCGGGTTTTCAACTATAATTACTATTAATTAACAAACTATTTAAACAAATCGTACCGCCATGATTACTAAATATCTTGACCCAAAAAATGATGTCTGCTTTAAGCGTGTTTTTGGCACTGAACGGAATAAAAATATTGTAATTCATTTTATTAATGATGTGATGAATTATAAAGGCGGTGATGTTATAACTGATGTGCAGTTTTTATCACCAGATCTAGCTCCTGATATTGCTTC
>JBMGNO010000014.1:0-23806 GCA_049739405.1 Rickettsiaceae bacterium | reverse complement strand
AAACTCTGTGTGAGGAGTAATAGTACCTGGCTTTGCCAACACTTGACCTCTTTTCACATCTTCTCTACCAACACCTCTTAACAAAAGACCAACATTATCACCAGCTTCACCTGAATCAAGAAGCTTTCTGAACATCTCAACACCAGTACATGTTGTTTTAGTAGTCTCTTTAATACCAACGATTTCAGGTCGTGGTACAGTAGTTACTGGTAGAATTGAAAGTGGTGTCGTAAAAGTTTACACTCCTTGGCTGTTTTAAATATAGGTTAATAATGGATAATCAGAGAATAAAAATAAAGTTAAAGTCTTTTGACTATCGCTCATTAGAGCATGCAACAAAAGAAATCGTTGGGGCTGTTAAGAGAACTGGTGCTGATGTAAGTGGTCCTATTCCTTTACCAAGGAAAATAGAAAGATTCACAGTTATCAGAGGTCCTCACGTTGATAAAAAGTCTAGAGAGCAATTCGAAATTAGAACTCAAAAAAGATTAGTTATTATTAACTATCCTACTCCGCAAACTGTAGAGTCTTTAAGAAAAGTTGATTTGCCCGCTGGTGTTGATGTAGAAATGAAATTAGTGAGTGAGTAAAATGAGAACAGGTTTAATTGCAAAAAAAAATTGGTATGAGTTCAATGTTCACTGAGCAAGGGGAGAGATTAACTCTTACTTTGTTGCAGCTTGAGGATTGTCAGGTGGTTGGTCATAAAAATCTTGACAGAGATGGTTATGATGCTATAGTCTTAGGCGCTGTTACTAAAAAACCTTCCGATGTGGCAAAGCCACAAAAGAAGTTTTACATTGATTCAAAATTAGAGCCGCGTAAAATTTTAAAAGAATTTAGAGTCGATGAAAACAATAAATTGGCAATAGGGACAGAAGTAAAGCCTAGTCATTTTAAAATTGGTCAGTATATTGATATTTCTGGGCGATCTATTGGTAAAGGATTTGCTGGTGTTATGAAAAGACACAATTTTGCAGGTTTGGAAGCATCTCATGGTGTTTCTATCTCTCACCGCTCGCATGGTTCAACTGGTCAATGTCAAGATCCTGGTAGGGTTTTTAAAGGTAAAAAAATGGCTGGTCACTTAGGTGACAAAAACGTAACCATGCAAAATTTAAAAGTGGTTTCGGTTGATGACGAAAAAAGTATTTTGATAGTTTCGGGTAATATTCCTGGTTCAAAAGGTAAATATGTTTTTGTCAAAGATGCTGTTAAAAAGTCAGTTGATGCATAATTATTATAGTTTGAGTATATAGAAATGGAAGCTAAATTAGTAAGTTTTGAAAATAAAGAAGTTGGTGTTGTGCCACTAACGGACTATATTTTTGGTCTAGAGTCTAGAGAAGATATAGTAAAAAGAGTAATTGATTGGCAGTTAGCGAAGCGCAGAAGCGGAACTCATTCAGTAAAGAATGTAGGCGAAGTTTCTGGTTCTACTAAAAAGCCTTTTAAGCAAAAAGGAACTGGTAACGCTAGACAAGGTAATGCTCGTGGTGTGCAGCGTAGAGGTGGTGGTATAGCTCACGGTCCTCAAATTAGATCTCATGCTATTAAGTTACAGAAAAAAGTTAGAGTTTTAGGTATGAGGCATGCTTTGTCTTCTAAGCTTGCTTCTGGTGAGTTGCATGTGATTGAGTCTTTATCTATGGATAAACCCAAAACAAAAGATTTTATTTCTAAGTTGTCAAAGTTTGGTGCTGGTAAATTTTTTATAGTTGATGGTTCTGAAGTAAATGAAAATATTAAAAGATCTTCGTCTGCCGTTGAAAACGTTAATGTAGTACCAGCGATAGGTGCAAATGTTTACGATATTATAAAAAGTGATAGAGTCATTATTACAAAAAACGGTTTGGCCATGTTAGAAGAGAGGTTGAAGTAATGTTAAAAGTAAAATACGATTTAATTCGTAGCCCAATAATCACTGAAAAAACTACTATACTAGCTGAACAAAGTAAATATGTATTTGAAGTTTCGCCTATGGCAACAAAACCTTCGATAAAAAAAGCTATAGAAGAAATATTTTCAGTAAAAGTTAAGTCAGTAAATGTTTTGATTCAAAAAGGTAAAGTCAAGAAATTTAAGGGCACTTTGGGTCGTAGGTCTGATGTTAAGAAAGCGATCATAACATTAAGTGATGGTGATAGTATAGATTTTGCTGGGGGTATTAAATAATGGCTTTAAAGAAATATAATCCTGTAACACCTTCTCAAAGAGGTTTAGTTCGAGTAGATAAAAGTGATTTGTGGAAAGGTAGTCCTCTTAAATCTTTAACCAAGGGTTTAAAAAAGACTGGTGGTAGAAATAACTTAGGAAGAATTACTTCTCGCCATATTGGTGGTGGTCATAAAAAATTATATCGTTTGATTGATTTCAAAAGAAAGAAATTTGATATTGTCGCTAACGTAGAGCGTATTGAGTATGATCCAAATAGAACGTGTTACATAGCTTTATTGAAGTATGAAGATGGAGAGATGTCTTATATTTTGGCTCCATCTAAATTAAAGTCTGGTGATAAAATAGTTTCTGGTGATAGTGTAGATATTAATGTAGGTAATAGTATGCCTCTACAAAATATCCCAGTTGGTACTATTATACATAACATTGAAATGAAAGTTGGTAAGGGTGGTCAAATAGCAAGGTCTGCAGGGGCTTCTGCTAGTTTAGTGGGTAAAGACTCTGGTTATGCTCAGATCAAGCTCTCTTCAGGAGAAGTGAGATTAATTTCTTTAAGTTGTATGGCTACTATTGGTAGCTTATCAAATGCAGATAAGAAAAATACTATAATAGGTAAAGCTGGTAGAAGTAGATGGTTGGGCAGAAGACCTCACGTTAGAGGTGTTGCGATGAACCCAGTAGATCACCCGCATGGTGGTGGTGAAGGTAAAACTTCCGGTGGTAGACACCCTGTGACTCCTTGGGGTAAGCCAACAAAAGGTAAAAAAACTCGTAAGAATAAGCTTACTTCTAAGTTTATTCTAAAAAGAAAAACAAAATAGGTAAGTAAGTAATGGCACGTTCTGTATGGAAAGGACCTTTTGTTGATGGTCATTTATTAGCAAAAGTACAAAAATCAATGGAATCAGGAAGCAAAGAAATTATAAAAACTTGGTCAAGAAGATCTACAATATTGCCGATATTTGTTGGCTTTACCTTTGCAGTTCATAATGGTAATAAATTTATACCTGTTGCTGTTTCTGAGGAAATGGTAGGTCAAAAATTAGGTTCTTTTGCACCGACTCGTACATACTATGGTCATGGTGCAGATAAAAAAGCAAAAAGAAAATAGAGGCAGTATAAAATGAATAGATCAGCAAAAGCATCGATTATGCGTCTTAGAACGAGTCCGCAGAAGCTAAATTTGGTGACAACCTTAATCAGGAATATGAAAGTTTCTGATGCTTTAGTCCAACTAACTTTCTCTTCAAAAAGGATAGCTTACGATGTAAAAAAGTGCTTACAGTCTGCTATTGCTAATGCTGAGAATAATATGGGCTTAGATATTGATAATTTGGTTGTAGAGTCTGCGACAGTTGGAAGAGCAATGGTAATGAAAAGATTTAAGGCGAGGGCTAGAGGTAGAGGTGCAAAGATCATTAAGCCATTTAGTAATTTATATATAACAGTATCTGAGAAAGAGGGGGCGTAAAATGGGACAAAAAGTTAATCCTCATGGATTTAGAGTTGGTCCAACATTATTTAAAGGTTGGGATTCTGTTTTTTATGCTGAAAAAAAAGATTATGCAGTAAAGCTTTTAGAAGATTTAAAAATTAGATCTCTAATAAAAAAAAGATGTAAGTCTGCGCAAGTTAGTCAAGTGATTATACAAAGGTCAAGCAGTAGTATAGTTGTTAATGTTCATGTGAAAAAGCCTGGTATAGTTATCGGAAAAAGTGGTTCAGACATAGAGAAATTAAAGAAAGAAGTTCATAAAATATCTGGTACAGAAGCTTTTATTAATATACATGAAGTAAAAAAACATGCTATTGATGCTCCAATAGTTGCTCAGTCTATAGCTCAGCAGCTTGAAAGTAGAGTTTCATTCCGTAAAGCTATGAAAACCGCAATACAAAATGCATTTAAACAAGGTGCTAAGGGTATTAAAGTTGCCTGCTCTGGACGTTTGGGCGGTGCTGAAATAGCTAGAACAGAGTGGTATAGAGAGGGTAGGGTTCCTTTGCATACGTTGCGTGCTGATATTCATTATAGTACAGCTGAAGCGATAACTACTTATGGTGTAATAGGTATTAAAGTTTGGATATATAAAGGTGAATTTAATCAAAAGATTAAAAAATCCTAGTTAGTTAAATAATTTAGAGTGGATAAAGAATAATGTTAGCTCCTAAAAAAACAAAGTATAGAAAAGCTCAGAAAGGACGTGTGGCGTCTAAATCTAAGAGTGGTACAATGTTAAATATCGGTATGTTTGGTTTGAAGTCTATAGATGGTCTTCGTGTTACAGCAAGGCAAATTGAGGCAGCAAGGCGTGCTGCAGTTAGACATATGAAGAGACAAGGAAGATTTTTTATTAGAATTTTCCCTGATTTACCGGTTTCTAAAAAACCTAACGAAGTTAGGATGGGTAAAGGTAAAGGTACGCCAGAATATTTTGCTGCTAGAGTTTCTCCTGGCAGAATAATGTTTGAAATTGACGGTGTTAGCGAAGAGGTAGCAAGAGGCGCTTTAAGCTTAGCCGCATCTAAGTTACCAGTAAAGACAAAAATAGTGCAAAGATATGAGTAAGACAAAGAAAAAAGATGTATTGTCAGATTTAAGTATTGACAAATTAAAAGAAAAAATTGTTTCTCTGAAGAAAGAGCTGTTCAACTTAAGATTCCAAAAGACCTTGGGTGAGCTTTCTAATACCAGTAGATTTTCTGAGGTTCGTAAAAATATAGCTAGGGCAAAAACAGAGTTGTCATTAAGAAAAAAATCTCAGGGAGGTAAATAATTATGCCAAAAAGAATTTTACAAGGTACTGTAGAAAAAAATTCAAAAGACAAAACTGTTTTAGTTAGAGTCCTGAGAACTTACATGCACCCATTGTATAAAAAAATTGTAAAAAGCTCTAAAAAGTATAGTGCTCATGATGAGACAAACTCTTGCAAAGAGGGAGAGGTAGTCAAAATACAAGAGACTAGGCCTATCTCAAAAAGCAAGTCTTGGGTTGTGATTAATTGAATAAAATATTGACTTTATGAATAAGTTGTATATTTTATTGTGTAAAATGTGTTTAAAAATTTGGAAGTATTGAATTATGATTCAGATGCAAAGTGTCCTTGATGTTGCAGATAACTCAGGTGCTAAAAAAGTGATGTGTATAAAAGTTTTGGGCGGATCTGCAAGAATGATTTCTGGCTGTGGTGATGTTGTTGTTGTTTCGATAAAATCAGCATCTCCTGGCGGTAAAGTTAAAAAAGGTGAAGTTCATAGAGGGCTGATAGTCAGAACTAAAAAAGGTGTAAGAAGACCTGATGGTAGTACTATTAAATTTGACTCTAACTCTATAGTTTTGGTTGATAAAAAAAATGATCCTATAGGAACAAGAGTTTTTGGCCCTGTTCCTAGGGAGTTAAGAGGTAAAGGATTTATGAAAATAATTTCTTTAGCTGAAGAGGTTATATAATTATGTTAAAGTTTAAAATCGTAACAGGTGATACAGTAAAAGTAATCACTGGAAAAGATAAAGGTAAGTCAGGCAAGGTAACAAAAGTTTTGCGAGATGAAATGAAGATACTTGTTTCTGGAATTAATGTTGCTTCTAAGCATACAAAGCCTACGCAATCAAGTGAGGGTGGGATTGTTAAAAAAGAGTTGCCGATTCATATTTCTAATGTAAGTCATGTAGATCCTAAATCGGGAAATATTACTAAAGTTGGTTATAAAGTTAATGATAAAGGTGAGAAAGTTAGGTTTGCAAAAAAGTCTAATGAAATCATTGCAAAAGAGGGTAAATAATTATGTTAGCTAGATTTAAAGATCGTTATCATAAAGATATTATAAATCAATTACAAAAAGAATTTAGTTATACAAATTCTCATCAAATGCCTAAACTTTCTAAAGTGGTGATAAATATGAGCGTAGGGGATGTGGTTTCTGACTCTAAGGCTATTAATGCTGCTATTGAAGAGTTAACGGCTATATCTGGACAAAAACCTTATACTACATATGCTAAAAAATCTATTGCAGGCTTTAAGTTGCGTGAAGGGATGAAGCTAGGTTGTAAAGTTACTCTGAGAAGAGAGAAAATGTATGAGTTTTTGGAAAGACTTGTAATTGTTGCTTTACCTAGAGTGAAAGACTTTAAGGGGTTATCTTTTAAAAGTTTTGATGGTAGAGGAAATATTACTTTTGGACTAAAGGAACAAATAGTTTTTCCTGAAATAAATTATGATAAAGTTGATAAAACTCGCGGCATGGATATTACCATTGTAACAACAGCTAAAACTGATGCAGAGGCTAAGTCTCTATTAAACGGTTTTGATCTACCTTTTTATAATTAATTAAAGTAATACGATATGGCAAAAATAGGATCTATTGAAAGAAATAAAAAAAGAATAAAATTGTGTAAAGCTCTCTCAAAAAAAAGAGAAGCTCTCAATGAAGAAATTCATAATAAAAATACTAGTTTAGAGAAAAGATTTGAACTGGTTATGAAATTAGCGAGTTTACCTAGAAATTCAGCGAAAAACAGAATACGTAATAGATGCGCCATAACAGGTAGACCTAGAGGTTATCATCGTAAAATGGGCATATCACGTAATGTTTTAAGAGAGTTGGCTGCAATAGGTAGTTTGCCTGGTGTTGTAAAAGCAAGTTGGTAATTATAAAATATAAGGTTAGAGATTTATTATGTCAATGTCAGATAATATAGCAGACATGCTTACGAGAATTAGAAATGGACAAAAAAGCAAATTACTCAAAATTAGTTTGCCTACGTCTAACTTAAAGTGTACTATTTTAGATGTTTTGAAAAGCGAAGGTTATATTTTTGGTTATGAAAAAAATCAAGAAGAAAAGTCTTTGACAGTATCGTTGAAATATTCAAAAACAGGTGAGCCTGTTATATCAGAAATTCATAGAGTTTCTAAACCTGGTAAAAGGTGTTACTATTCAATAAATGATCTGCCAGGTTATTTCAACAACATGGGAATTTATATATTGTCAACTTCAAAAGGGGTTATGTCTGATAAAGAGGCTAAAACCTTGAATGTTGGTGGTGAAGTGATTTGTAAAGTATTTTAGAGTTTAATTAATGTCAAGAATAGGTAAACTTCCAGTTATAATACCAGAAGGTGTTGAAATTAATATAACTGGTTTAACAATAGAAGTAAAAGGGAAAAAAGGCACTATATCTAAATCTTTTTCTGGTCCAATAGAATTAGTTAAAGAGAATAATTCAGTGCTAGTTAAGCCTTTAGATATGAAAAATAGATCTATGTGGGGTACTGCTAGAAGTATTATAAGTTCTATGGTGAAAGGAGTTACTGAAGGGTTCAGAGAAGAATTAGAGGTTAATGGTGTTGGTTATAGAGCTATAGTTAAGAATGGTTTTTTAAACTTAACATTAGGTAAAAGTCATAATACTAAGATCGAAATACCAAATTCGGTTAAAGTGGATGCTCCTAAACAAAATATTATAGTTTTAGAGTCTCATGATAAAGAAAAATTGGGGCAGTATGTTGCCGTTATTAGAAGCCAGAGACCTCCAGAGCCTTATAAAGGTAAAGGTATTAAGTGCAAAGGTGAGTACGTGCAAAGAAAAGAAGGCAAGAAAAGTTAGTAGGTTTTAAAATAAGTAGCTATGAATAAAAATAAAAAAAATTTTGTTAGAAGAAAACAAAGAGTTAGATCTAAACTGAAAAAGATTTCAAATAGAAATAGGCTTTCTGTTTTTAAGTCTGGAAGGCACATACATGCTCAGATTATTGATGATAACACATCTACAACTCTGGTATCAGCTTCTACTTTAGACGAGAGCATCAGGGTTAAATCAAAATCAAATTGCAATGTTGAATTTGCAGTCAAGGTTGGTAAGTTAATAGCTGACAGAGCTGAAGAGCAATCTATAAAAGTAGTTTCTTTTGATAAAGGTGGTCATAAATATCATGGCGTTGTGAAGGCTTTGGCTGATGAAGCTAGAAAAAAAATACAATTTTAATTGAGTGTTAAGTATAATGTCTGAAAATACAAATGATATAACAGAAGATTTAGTGCATGTTAATAGAGTTACTAAAGTAAATAAGGGCGGTAGAACTTTTTCTTTTGCGGCTACTGTAATAGTAGGTAATGAGAATGGTAGCGTTGGTTACGGTAATGGTAAAGCAAAAGAAGTTTCAGAAGCTAGATCAAAAGCATCTAAAGATGCTAAAGGTAATATAATTTATGTACCTTTATATAAAGGTAGAACAATACATCATGATATAGTAGGTAAAAGCGGAGCAGCTAAAGTTCTTTTAAGAAGAGCTTCTCCTGGTACAGGAGTTATAGCAGGAGGTCCATTAAGATCAATTTTTGGTAGACTTGGTATACAAGATATAGTGGCTAAATCATTAGGATCTTCTAGTCCTAATGCAATGATAGCAGCGACTTTTGATGCTCTAAAAAACCTAAAATCACCAAAGGTAATAGGTGCAAAAAGAGGCAAGTCTGTTAATCAGTTGTCAAATGGTGAGTAAGAGATTTAATTTAAACTGAATAAACAATTATGGTCAAAAAAGAAAAAAAATCTTTATCAATGCTAAAAATAAAGCAAGTTGTAAGCTCTATAGGTAAAAGCCCTATTCAAAAAAAAACATTAATAGGATTAGGTCTTAGAAAAATCAATCATGAGAAAACTCTAGAAGATACGCCGTCAATTAGAGGTATGATTACAAAAGTGAAGCATTTGGTGCAAGTACAAAGTTTATAAAATTAAAATAATTATAATTATGAAGTTAAATACATTATTTAATCTACCTGGTTCAGTTTCAAATAGAAAAAGAGTTGGAAGAGGAACAGGCAGTGGTGTTGGAAAAACCTGCGGTAGGGGAGAGAAAGGACAGAAATCTAGATCTGGTGTTGCTATTAAAACTGAAGGTGGACAAATGCCTTTGATAAAACGCCTTCCAAAAAGAGGTTTTAACTCTAGAAGTAGAGTTAGCTATACTCCAATTAGTTTAGATTTAATTTTTCATTTGGCAAATGAGAAAAAAATAGATATTAACAAAGAAATTAATAAAGAAGTGTTGTGTAGTTTAGGTTTAATTAAAAGTACTTCAGTATTAGTCAAATTACTTTCTGGTACACAAAAATTCACTAACGCTGTTAAGTTTAACTTAGATTCTTATTCAAAATCTGCCCAAGCTATTGTAGAAAAAGCTAAAGGCAGTGTTTTATAATTTTAATATAATACTAATATGCAGTCGCATCACCAAAATGAACTAACAAAAAAAATTTTCTTCACTCTATTTATTCTTGTAATATGTAGAGTGGGTTCTTTCGTACCAGTTCCTGGTATTGATTCAATTGCATTATCAAATTTAGCTGCACAAAACCAAGGTGGTATATTGGGTATGTTCAATATGCTGTCTGGTGGTTCATTAGAAAGAATGTCAATTTTTGCATTAGCAATAATGCCCTATATCACTGCATCAATTATTATTCAGCTAATGACTATGTCATACAAGCCATTAGAGAATTTGAAAAAAGAAGGTGAGTCTGGTAAAAGAAAAATAAATCAACTATCCAGATATTTAACAGTGATCTTTGCTTCAGTTCAGGCTTATGGTATTACTATCGGCTTAGAATCTACAATTACACCTGATGGGCCAGTCGTTATTATTCCCTCGGTAATATTTAAAGTCTCTACAGTGATTACCTTAGTTGTAGGAACTATGTTTTTAATGTGGTTAGGAGAAAGGATATCCTCTTCTGGAATTGGAAATGGAACATCGTTGATTATATTTGTTGGAATTATATCTGGGCTTCCAGGCGCAATAATAAGTATGTTTGAATTAGCAAGAAAAGGAGTTCTTTCGCCTTTGTTTGTAGCTCTAATTTGCGTGGGCGTCTGTGTTATGGTGGGTGTTATTATTTTCTTTGAGAGAGCTCAAAGAAAAGTTTTAGTTCAGTACCCAAAAAGACAGGTGGGCAGTAAGATATATGGTGGTGATTCAACCCATATGCCTTTAAAGCTAAATACATCTGGTGTTATACCTCCTATTTTTGCCAGCTCTGTATTATTGTTTCCTACTACTATTGCAGCTTTTTCGCAAAGTGAGAGTGGTATATTAGGAAATTTATCATTACATTTGGGGCACGGAAAGCCGTTGTTTATATTTTTGTATATTGCATTAATAATGTTTTTTAGTTTTTTCTATACTTCAGTAGTTTTCAACTCAGAAGAAACGGCTAATAACTTAAGAAAAAACGGAGCATATATACCAGGTCGTCGACCTGGCAAAAATACATCAGAATACTTTGATTATTTGTTGGCTAGACTTACAGTAATTGGAGCTTTGTACCTTTCTTTTGTTTGTGTGGTTCCAGAGCTTATGATGAATAAAATGTCCTTATCTTTTGCTTTAGGAGGAACAAGTTTTTTGATAGTAGTCAATGTAGTTCTTGATACTTTTACCCAAATACAAACATATTTATTTAGCGCTAGATATGAAGATTTAGTTAAAAAAATGAAAATAAAAGGTTAGATATGCATAATCTAGTTTTGTTGATGGGGGCTCCTGGTTCAGGGAAAGGTACTCAGGGAATGATTTTATCTAAATTTCTTGGTATAAAGCATTTTTCAACTGGTGACGTGTTTCGCAATATGGCTAGTGAAAATACCTTGGAAGGAAAAGAGTTGTCTAGGTGTATTAAAAGCGGTAAATTAGTTTCATCTGATTTAGTTAATAGCGTAGTAAAAAATTTTTTAGCTTCTAAGTCTAGTGATAAAGGGTGCATTTTAGATGGGTATCCACGTAGTCTAGATCAGGCTAAGTATTTACTCAATAATTTTAAAGGTGATATAACTGTGTTATTTTTTAAAGTAGATAATTCAATCGCTTTAAAAAGAATTTTAGGTAGATTTAATTGTGTTAATTGTAAAAAAATATATAATAAGTTTTTTATGAACACACAAGAAGAAGGTATATGTGATGTGTGCAATGGTAGTGACTTTATCTTTAGAGATGATGACAACACAGACATTATATTAAGTAGGTTACAGGAATATGAAAAAGAAACACTTCCTGTAATTGATTTTTTGAAAGATAAAAGTAAGTTATATGAGGTTAATGCTAATAAGTCTAGTGACGAAGTTGAAGCTGATATCATTAGTATTGCAGAAATGATTTGACTTTTATGTATATTTTTATATTATTTTATTTCTAATTATTTTTGGAGAAGTTTTGTGGCAAGAATTGCAGGTGTAAATATTCCATCTAACAAAAGGCTAGTAATAGCTTTGACTTATATATACGGTGTAGGGTTAACCTCTGCTCAGCTATTATGTAAAAAAACAGATATTTCTGAGAACAAAAGAGTGAAAGACTTGAGTGATAAAGAGTTAGTTACTTTGCGTAATGAGATTGATCAGGATATGTGTGTTGAAGGCGTGCTAAGAAAAAATGTTAGTTTGAACATTAAGAAGAAAAAAGACCTAAGAAGTTATCAAGGCTTAAGGCACATTAGAAGATTGCCAGTTAGAGGGCAAAATACTCATTCTAACGCCAGAACTAGAAAGGGTAAAGCAGTAGCTATTGCAGGTAAAAAGAAATAACTTTGAGGAAAGAGATTAATGAGCTCATTAAAAAAACATAAAAAAAAGAAAAAGAATATCAGTTTAGGGTTAGTTCATATTAGAGCTACTTTTAATAATACAATTGTGACTATTTCAGACGTTCAAGGAAATGTTATAGCTATATCTACAGCAGGTGCGCATGGATTTAAAGGGGCAAAAAAAGCAACGCCATACGCAGCTCAAGTGACAGTAGATAAGGTATCTGAAGAAGCAAAAACCCATGGTTTAAAAACGGTTTCTATTAGAGTTAAAGGAGCCGGTTCGCAGAGAGAGTCAGCAATGAGAGCTGTTTTTAGCCAAAATTTTGTTGTAACTTCAATTACAGACGTATCTGGCGTTGCTCACAATGGTGTAAGAGCACCTAAGAGAAGAAGAGTTTAGAAACTAAATATATAATCAATATGTCATCACTGAATAATAATTGGAATTTATTAATTAAGCCTTCTAAAGTAGTTCAAAATAATAAGGGCTTAAATAATAATGATCAATTAAGTAATACCGTAGGTCATTTTGTTGTAGAGCCTCTTGAAAGAGGTTTTGGATTAACTTTAGGCAATGCTTTAAGAAGAGTTTTATTATCCTCTCTTAGAGGAACAGCAATTAAAGCAATAAAAATACCTGGTGTTGAGCATGAATTCTGCGCAAAATCAGGAGTTAAAGAAGATTTAACTCATGTAATTCTAAATTTTAAAAAGGTAGCCATACAAAGCAGTAATGGTGAGGATCAAATACTAAAAATAAATGCAAAAGGCCCTTGCGTTGTAACTGCAGGCATGATATCTACGAATTCAGATATAGAAATTTTGAATCCTGCACAAAAAATATGCACATTATCTGATGGCAGCACATTAGATATAGAGATTTATTGTGGTTCGGGTAAGGGGTATGTTCCTGCTTCATCTCAGGACTCTAAGCATTTGCCAGTCGGTGCTATCGCTATTGACGCGCTATTTAGTCCAGTTAAGAAAGTTTCTTATAAAGTTGAAGATACCAGAATTGGTCAAATTACGGATTACGATAAGTTAAATATGACAATTGAAACAAATGGCTCTATTTCGCCTGATATGTCAATTGCTTTGGCAGCTAGAATATTGCAAGATCAATTGAAAGTTTTTGTAACTTTTGAAGAAGAAGAAGAGTCGCCAAAAGAAGATAAAAAAGAGTTGGAATATAATCCAATATTATTGAAAAAGGTCGATGATCTAGAGCTATCAGTTAGATCTATTAACTGCTTAAGAAATGATAATATAGTTTATATAGGTGACTTAGTTAGAAAAACAGAAGCAGAGATGCTGCGTACACAAAATTTTGGTAGAAAGTCATTAAATGAAATAAAAGAAGTATTATCTAATTATAATCTAAAATTTGGTATGGAAATTTCAAATTGGCCACCTGAAAATATAGAACAATTAGCAAAAAAATACGAAGATTCTTATTAAAAGTTTCTATTATAAACACATTAGGTATAAAAAATGAGACATAAATTAAAAGGCACAAAATTAAACAGAACTTCATCTCATAGACGTGCCATGTTTGCAAACATGGTTACCTCTTTAGTGATGAATGAACAAATTAAAACCACTCTTCCTAAAGCTAAGGCATTGAGACCAGTTATTGAAAAACTTGTAACAAAAGCAAGAAAAGGTACTTTAGCTTCAAGAAGAGAAATAATTGCAAAAATTAAAGATAAAACTGCTACAGATAAGCTAATATCAGTTTTATCCAATAGGTATAAAGAAAGACCAGGTGGATATACTAGAATTATTAAAGCTGGTTTTAGATACGGAGATAGAGCTCCCGTAGCTTTTATTGAGTTTATAGATCGTGATGTACAGGCAAAAGGCTCGATGACTCCAAAAATTTCTAATGAAGATCAAGTAACAGAGGAATAGAATAAAAAATGGCAAATCATTCATCAACAAAGAAATCTATCAGAAAGACAGTTAGAGTGTCTGAGATTAATAAAAATAGAAAAAGCAGAATAAAAACTTATGTTAAAAAAGTGTTATTAGCGATTCAAAATTCTAATGCTTCGGAAGCACAAACAGCTTTTATTGAGGCGCAATCTGAAATAATGAAAGGTGTATCCAAAAATATCCTTAAGAAAAATACGGCTTCAAGAAAAATTAGCAAGCTATCAAAAGCTATTAAAAACATAGCATAGTTTTATTCATTCACTATTTATTTAAAGCTAGTCAAGATAAGCAAGATGCTAATTTTGGCTAGCTTTTTCTTTTAATAATGGTAGTATTATATAGAATTATTATAACTATAGTAAATTAATTTGCTTAGTAAATATTATTAGTTATATTCCAATTATATTATAATAGGTGTTATGGGAATAAGTTTAGTGCAATTATTAGTGATCTTACTGATCATATTATTATTATTTGGTGCTGGTAAGTTACCACAAGTTATGTCTCAATTAGGGAAGGGTGTTAAAATGTTTAAAAACTCTTTACAAGAAGATGATAAAGATAGTAAATAACTGATGAAAGAAAGAATTTTAACGGGTGATCGACCAACAGGAAAGTTGCATTTAGGGCATTATGTAGGGTCTTTAAAAAATAGAGTAAGCTTGCAAGATAAGTACGAGCAGTACGTGATGGTAGCGGATGTACAAGCTTTAACGGATAACTTTGATAACCCCAAAAAGATTACAGATAATGTATTTGAAGTTGTTAAAGATTATCTTAGTGTTGGTATAGATCCATCAAAAACTACTATATTTATACAATCTCAAATACCGCAAATTGCCGAGCTTACTTTATATTATATGAACCTAGTTTCTTTAGCTCGTTTAGAAAGAAATCCAACTGTAAAGTCAGAAATACAACAAAAAGGATATGGCCAAAGCATACCGACAGGCTTTTTTTGTTATCCTATAAGTCAAGCTGCAGACATAACTATTTTTCAAGCGAAAGTAGTTCCGGTAGGAAGCGACCAAATACCAATGATTGAACAAACAAACGAAATAGTGCGTCGCTTTAATCGGATATATCAAACCAGCTGTTTAAAGGAGTGTAATTATCTATTGAGTCATTCTTCGAGGCTAGTTGGAATTGACGGAAAAGCGAAAGCAAGCAAATCACTTGGCAATGCCATTTATTTGTCTGATAGTCCTGAAGACATCAAAAAGAAAGTTTTTCAAATGTATACAGATCCTAATCATATTAAAGTATCGGACCCAGGTAATGTTGATGGGAATGTTGTTTTTGCATATTTAGATGCATTTCATGAAGATAAAGAGGAAGTCTCTAGGTTAAAAAGTCATTATAAAAAAGGCGGACTTGGAGATACCACTATTAAAAATATTCTTAACGAAACATTACAAAATCTATTAGCTCCAATTAAAGAAAAAAGAGCAAACATTTCTGATGAACAAGTTCAAGAAGTATTAAAAATCGGAACCTCTAGAGCTTCTAATGTCGCTGAAAAAACAATGCAAATGGTTAGAAACTCAATTGGTTTAAAATATTATTAGGTTTATCCGCCAAAAAGTTGCACATGCTGCGCACTATAGTAAATTAAGTTGAAGTTTGAGTTTTTTATGAAAACTCTTATTCATAATTTAAATGGGTAGAAGATTTTTGGCGCGTTGACTATGAAACCAAAATAGTATAGTGAACTAACCCCTCTAAAAGGATATTTATACCTTTACTTTATATGATTAAAATGTTAATATATTTAAATAAAAGTTAAATATATTAATAAAATGGACAATCAGAAATACGAGAAATTCGCATGGATGGGTTTTGGAGCTCTCCTAGCTATGTATTCATTAAGAACAATTGGGTTAAAAGACAAAATAATAAGAACAGCTAATGATTGTTGGAAACTAGATGATTACATAAAATTGACACATAGACTGCTCTCATTTCATAATAGTGTAGCTTCTAAACTTGGAATTACAAACATTTACTATCATACTATAATAAACCGAATAATATGCGGTAATAACAGCGGTCCTGTATATACCATGCTCAACGATGTCTATTCAACTGATAACCCAAACCCCCATGAAAGCCTGTATTTCTCCCGGAACATTACAGCTATAACTGAGCTAACTAAAGTAATATTTCAACAGAAGGATTATTGTAGAACAAGTGATAAGCGAAATAAATATATAGATACTTGGTTGGATTATGTTTTTACAAAATGGGGCGTAGTTAACACATCTTCTCCATTCAAGGCTATCATAAATAACTTACCAGATGAATTTAAAAAAGAATTTATTGAAAATGTGGTAAAAAGATACAATGAACATCATGGCGTCGATCAATACTATAGTCAAAGAGTTGATTATTTATCACAAAAGCATATCCTTTTTCTGCTAACTGATAATCTGAATAGCGAAGAAATACAAAAAATTGTAAGCGACATACTGTGTAAAGATGATAATAATGCGCGCATAATATCGCGTAAATATCATAATTCTATTCTAATAAAAATAAAAAACTTAATAGAAACTGGTTCTGTAGAAGATAGCAAAATAATAAGAGACATTTGCATAGAGCATTTAAAAAACTCATACGAAGACCCTAAACCTGAAAAAATGCTTAAATTCCTTAAAGACATATCACCCCTAGAGGATTATGATATCCTTCACGAACAGGCTATGGAGTATTGTAATTATAAGCTAATTCAATCTTATATAAACAGCTCTAAGTACTTGCCAGATCACTATCTATTAACATTACAAAAGAATATCACCGCTTTGAATTGTGCTCCAGAAGATATTAATCAACCAATAGCTGAATGTAAAGCACTTTGTACAAAAATAAAAAAACTAGACGATTCAGAACACTCAAAACATAAACTAGTAAAAGAGTTGATATTAAATCAAGTATCAACATTAATTAATGATTTAGAAGGAATTCAAATTGTTAAAGATATAATGACTGGTTCATCATGGTCCGTTAAAGCATGTGCAGCGTTTTTCAGAATCACTAATTCTGACTCCTCACTCTGGAAAAAAAACCCTTTTTTAAATTACATATTTTCGCACTCAGCCTTTGCAAAAGCAGATGAATATAATAATATAGTAGAATTGCAAAAACATACGTCAATACTTCGCGACTATCAAAATAGTATATTAGATAGCACTCAGCATTTTGAAGGTCAACGGACTCTTATTCAAAACTATGCCTTTGCGCCGCCAAAAAAAAGCGCCGGCTTTTCCCAGCAATTGCATGAACTTGATGCAAATTACGAAGAGGCAAGTTTTTTAGGGGAAACTAAAGCTATAGGTTGGTAATCTGAATGACAAGCTGGTAGTAATTGCCTAACAAAAAGGGCAAAAGTTAGAAAGTTAGAGTCTAATCTTGACACACTTTTTTAACAGGCCCTTTTTAACATTCCTATCCCCTCACGCATTGATCAAACATTGCCACACTTCATTGCAGATTTATATTTTTTCTACTCTAGGTTTCATGCTATTTTTATTAATGTGAAGATAGTGATTTTCTGGTAACTCATCCCATATCGTACCATCATCGCTTAATGACTCTGAACTTATCACAAGCGAAGATACTTTGTTCGATGTATCTATTTTAGGTAGATATTTTAACGATAGAGATTTTTTTCCTTTTGATACAAATCGTGTTGCTATTAACTCATCACCATTCGTAATTACAATATTTATTCTAGAAAATCCATCACATTGTTCTTGAACGTTTACGATCCAATCTATTGCTTTTTTAACAGAATTTTCTAAAGTGCTACCTTGTTTTATAAAATTCATAATTAAGAAAAAGAAATATTCCGAATCTGTATTACCTTTTATATTTAAAAATAATTCATTGTCTAATTCATCTATTACTTTTCGTTTGTATCGTTCAAAATGACGTATAGTTCCGTTATGAACCATAGAATATTTTTGGAAGTCAAAGGGATGGCAGTTATTTTGATTAACATCCCCAACTGTAGAAGCTCGAACATGGGCTAGAAAACATGATGATTTTATTTTCTGAGAAAGGTGCATTAAATTATTGTCATTCCAAGCTGGCTGGGTAGATTTAAATATTCCAGGAGAACTAGAAATATCAAAATTATACCACGCAACTCCAAATCCATCAGCATTAATACCATGAATTCCTTCTATTGATTTATGGCTTTGCTTTACCAATGAATTTTTTGGTTTTGATAATAATTCATCTAATAAAATCTTTTCATGACCAAAATATGCTGCAAATCTACACATTACTTAACCTCCGAATTAATGCCTATTTTAAGAAGAATATAATCAATTATGGTTTCCGCAACTATTTTACCGGCAACCTGCTCTAGACCTATAAAACCAGGAGATGAATTTGCTTCGCATACTTTAAATTCGTTTTTGTCAAATAGTAGATCTATACCAGCTATATCCAAGTTAAAGAGTTTTGTAACTTCAGTTGACAACCATTCAATTTCAGGTGTTAACTCGAAAAGTGATATATTGGCACCTTTTGAATAATTTGCTTTGAAGCTATTATCGGACGAGCGTTGCATACAGCTAACCACTTTTCCTCCTACTACAAACACCCTTAAATCTTTACCATAACTACTTTTTATAAATTCCTGCAAAATAATATTAGCTTTATTATTATTACTATATATTAATTCCATAATATCTATAAACTTATTTTCATTTTCACATAAATAAATTCCCGAGCCTTCAGTGCCCGTAACATTTTTTATAACCAATGGAAAGCCTATTTCTCTTTTTACTACTTCTAACGATACAGGATACTTTGCTAGCATAGTTTCGGGAGAAGATAATTTACTTCGTGAAAGTAACTGGTGCATGTATAATTTATTTTTTACAGCATAAATAGCATCAGCATCATTACAAACATAAGAGCCAAGATATTGTAACTGTCTTATAATTGAAAATGCATAATAGGTTGTGTCTGAACCCATTCTAGGAATAACAAAATCGGGTAATGGCTCTGGTTTATCATCAATTAAAATACTTTTTTTATCTGCACGGGTTATTATCAATTCAAATTGTTCTGGGCGCACTATTTTTGTATCAATATTTCTATTTCGTGATACATCTAACAATCTTTTAACACTATAGTCTTTGTCTGTTAATTCATCTTCTGATTTTGAAAATAAAATTAAGCCCCGTACATTGTTTTTCATAAACTAATTTTTTATATTTATAGCAATAGTTGAAATGGCTATAGGGTGCTTTTGTAAATATAAATTTGTTTAGAATATAACTGACATTAATATTTTCCCCACCATTATAATTAATTCTACTTTAATGTAAGCTGTATAGTCAATATTAAAGTATATTAATACTACGAATTAATTAATAAATTTATATATAGTGAGGCCTTATTACATAGGTAACGTGTTGTATAGTGAATTGACTACTATAGAGTGGCCTAAGAAGTATTAATTATATATAAATAACATACTTACTTAGGCCAAGTGTAGATAATTATTTGCCAGAGCTTACTTCAGCAATTTTTGCATCATATTCATTTCCTAGCATCTTTACTGCACAGATCCACAGAATTACAATAGCAAAGAATATAATAGATAGATATGGAGTTGCTTCAACAAAAGTGAAAGTTGGCATTAAAGTAAATAATGTTGATTGAATAAATCCTCCACCAGATTTACCTAGCCTACCGCCAATAACATCAACAGCAGCTTTACCTTTAGATTTCATCTCATCATCCAATGGAATATATGACATTTCTTTTGTAGAGTCGAATAGCGAATATTTCACACCCTTACTCAATACATTTTGCGCCGTACCAATAGCAACAACTAATGCAAGTGGACCTGTGCCAAAGAAAGCAGCAATATTTAAGCCAACAGAGCTACCAAAGAAGATAAAGGAGAAGAATGCAACACCAGTGATAAGAATCATGATTGGTGTAAACATTGCAGCAGTAAACCACGATACTCTTCTTAAAATATTACTACCAACTAGCATAAAGAAAATAGCTGCAATTCCTTGGTATACTTGGAATGTTCCCATAAAAGCAGTGTATGATTCAGTAGTGTTATATAATTCTCTTACTTTTGACTTCCATACGCCTTCAACTAAGTTAATAGACACACCATATGAAAATACAAGCATTGCAATCAAACCCAAGTACCTTGATGTGAAAATCATTTTAAAACTATCTACTAAAGATAATTTTGCTTTCTTTTTTTTCGGACCAATTTTAGATGGGTCGTATAAAGATGGGTCTGTTAGCACATGGTTATTAACCCATTTATACAAGTATAATACAATAAAACTATTGATGATAACTAAGCTTAGCAATGGAATTAATTTCACTTCTTTAGATACTATATGTAAATTTTCATTTAACAAAATAGCCATAGCTAAACCAACAAATAATAAGCCAACATTACCAATTAAACCAAACATTGAATAAAAGCGTTTAGCTTCACTTGTTTTAGTTGTTTGGTTAGCAAACTGCCAGAATAATAGAGTTAGCATCATGCTGCCCCACATTTCGGACACGATATAAAATAATGAATAGCTCCAGTTACCTAAAACTCTAATAAACCATTTTACATAAGGATAGGCTACTGCTAACTCTTCGATAGTTTCTGGTGCAGCGTGAAATAATTGCGGATTTGGATATAGTACAAATGTAAATAATACAAAAAAACCAATGAACGCACTAGTAACAGTTACAAATACTTTCTGTGGGCTCATAATGTTGCATAATTTTGCATAAACAATCATCAGTATCATTGCTGAAGGTAATACAAAATACATTTTTAAGAAACCAATTGCTTCTGGACCAATATTTGTGACTACTAAACCATCTTTAATAGATCTAACAGTCGCATAATTGAACAAAATGAACATCATCATTAATGCCATTGGTATAAATTTTTTTGTTTTCATGGCTTTCTATAGGCCAGAAAATATTTTTAATCTTTGTTGAAAGACTAGGATTTGTTGAACTTTCCATTCTTTTCCCACTTTGTTGAAAATTATAATGTTTCGTGATTATAATTATTTCCTCATCAAAAGTCAATAAAATATAGATATGTTTAATTAATTATAAGCTTTTTAGATTGTAGCAATAATTTATGATTAATCCATTAATTACTTTGTATCATGTAGGGGATAAATATATTAGTATCTTGTCTTTTTACCAGTAATACAGTTTTATTAGTATTGCTTGATGCTAATTTAGAATAAATTTGTTCAAATTGTTCTATGTTTTCAATATTTTGTTGGTCAATAGAAATTATAATATCATTCAACTGCAAATCTGTATCAGACCCTTTCTGAATTTCTTTGACAAAGATACCTTTAAATCTTGGGCTAATATTAAGAGATGTAATTTCTGATAATGTAATATCACTAAACACAACACCAGAGTGGTTTAAAACAGACGTTTCTTCTTTTTGTTGTTCGGGCAAATCTGATTGATTCTCATTTTGTCCAAAGATCTCAACAGTAATATTAATAGGTTGTTGATTGCGAATAATTGATAACTCAACTTTTTCTCCAATTTCACACTCAGCAATGAAGAGTTCTAGTTTTCGTGGTGTTCTAATTTTTTTACCATTAAATAAGGTTATTATATCACCTCTTTTTACTCCAAATGTTTCGCCAGACCCACCTTTTTGAGTATTGACAACTAAAAGTCCATCAATTTCTTGTAGGTTAAAGGCCTCGGCTAGTTCAGGGGTCATTTTTTGAACAGTAATATCTATTTTTCCTCGGTTAACTTTTCCTTTTTTCTTTTAATTCACTTAAAATAGATTGGACTGTGTTCGCGGGTATAGAAAATCCAATACCAAAGTTATTTGTAGAGTTAATTTTTGGAATAGCAGTATTAACACCGATAACGTCACCATTAATATTAAATAAAGGTCCACCAGAACTACCAATATTAATTGTTGCATCAGTTTGAATAAAGTTATCCACTAAATCGCTTTTATCAATACCAAGGTCACGGCTTTTTGATGAAATAATCCCAGTTGTGACGGTTCCACCAAAACCAAAAGGGTTGCCTATAGCAATAACAATATCTCCTATTCTTAAGCGACTAGAGTCCGCAAAATTTACGAATGGTAGTTGTTGTTCAACTTCTATTTTCAGTAAGGCCAGATCTGTCTTTGGGTCTGTTCCAATAATGCGAGCAGGGAATTCAACATTATTTGACAATTTAATAAAAATCTCATCAGACCCTGAAATCACATGATAGTTTGTAATTATGAAACCTTTAGGGTCAACAATAAAGCCAGAGCCAAGGGAGTGTATATCGGAGTTAGTTTCACCTTTTTTAAAAATATCTGGTATATTGTATTCATTGGTAAAGTTATCCACCTTTTCTGAAGAAAACAATTTGGTTAAAAAATTTCCGTTTAAAGTTTGTTTTTGTAGTTTTACAGTATAGATATTGACAACTGTTGGAATAAGAGGTTCAACTATATCTGCAAAGCTAGTAAGGTAAGGCTCTTTTTTAATTTCAGTATTTTCAGTTGCAAAGCAGCAAATATTGAAGCTAAAGTAAAAAAATGTAATTATCAAGCGCAATAAAGTCGATATAGTATCTTTCATATTCTTATTTTGATTTATTTATTCCAATATAAAGGTCAAAAACAGTGTTAGAAGGATCTTTCGCGCGGTGATCATAAATCTCAAAATCTGCTATGTAATTACGACTACCGCCAAAATCCTTTTCATTTAATGACCAGACTTGTTGCCAAGCATTAATGCAAACATCAGGCATTGCTCCAGGCCCAACAGTAAATTTAACATATTCTTGTTTAGGAATAACTAACTTCTCTAGTTCTACCCTCTGATTATCAAAAGATGTTACTTCTTCGCCAACAAAATAGGTGTATTCCCCATGTTCATCATTTTCATAGTTAGTGTAAGCGCAATATAATATACCAGGATTCTTATTATTTACAATTTTGGAACCAATATTTTCTTTAATATATTGCATAATGGTATCGCCAATCTTAGCGCTGCTTGGATCTGATTCAGCAATATTACTAGTGCGAGTGCTTAAGCCTATTAGTTTTATTTCGTTCAAAGAATCATAAGCTTTTTCCATAGTGTTATGTACCAATATTTAAGTGTTTGAAAAAGTCTGCCTTTGGAGATAATATAAATTGAGTATTGTTTTTATTTAATGAAGCTTTATAGGCTATTAAAGAACGATAAAATTTATAAAACCTAGGGTCTTTCGAGTAAGTTAGGTTATATAATTTAGCTGCCTCTCCATCTCCTTCACCCTTAATTTTTTGTGAATTTTTATAGGCCTCAGCTAGTATAATTTTGCTTTCCTTATCAGCCCTGGATTTTATTTTAGCTGATTCTTCCCCACCTTCAGCTCTAATTTGTTTAGCTTCTTTATTTCTCTCTGTCTGCATTCTTTGGTAAATAGCAGCACTATTTTCAGCGGGTAAGTCAGATTTTAAAATACGAACATCAATAACATCAATACCGTATGTTTCTGCTTCTTGTTTTGCCGAGTCTTTAATTTCGCGCATTAGACTAGAGCGTTTTTCGGTAAGCAGAGTATTTAATGGGTAACGACCAATAACATTCCTCATTTCTGATTCAAGAATTTTATTTAGTCTTAAATTAGCACCAGCATAGTTATATACAGTTTTAATAAATCTGATTGGGTCAATAATACGATACTTAGCATAAGCATCAACTATCATACGCTTTTCATCTGATGCAGTTAGTTCTTTTTCTTCTGCCATTACGTGCAAAATACGTTTATCAAGAAGCTGAACATTTTGAATGATCGGTATTTTAAAATTCAATCCAGCTTTATCTACGACCTTCACTGCTTCACCAAATTGCAGCACCACGCCAATTTCTTTTTGATTAACGACAAATAGTGAATTAGTCAATATTATCAAAAAAATAAAAAAAGAAATAATTGAAATATATATTTTGTTCATTTGTTTTAAATCCTATATTATTGCTTAAGTAAGTTGTTTTGATCTATTGCCATATGTGGCAACATTTGCTTACCACCCATAATAACTTTACTAGAATCTTTTAAAATACTTTCAATTGTTTC
>JBMGNO010000013.1:0-24238 GCA_049739405.1 Rickettsiaceae bacterium | reverse complement strand
GATCGATTCGAGTAATTGGGTTGTGAGTGGGTACGGATACGACCTCTAGATTATAAATATCTTTAAGTTCAGAGGCTTCAGTCATTGCTGTCCCTGTCATGCCAGATAATTTTTTATACATCCGGAAATAGTTCTGGAATGTAGTGGAAGCTAGAGTTTGATTCTCCTTTTGAATTGGAACATTTTCTTTTGCTTCAATAGCCTGATGCAGCCCGTCTGAGTATCGTCTTCCTTCCATGACTCTGCCGGTAAACTCATCAATAATCATTACTTGATTATCTTGTAATAGATAATCAACATCCTTATTAAACATTAAGCGTGCGCGCAAGGCTTGGTTGATGTAGTGCACTAAACTAAGATTTTCAAAATCGTACAGATTACTATCTTTTTTGATCATTTCATTTTTGGATAGTAATTCTTCAATTTTACTTGTTCCTGTTTCTGTTAACAGAACTGATTTTACTTTCTCATCAATCTCGTAGTCATCTTGCGTTAAATTCGAAACTAAAATATTAATTTTTGGGTATAGGTCAGGACTAACATCAACAGGGCCGGATATAATTAAAGGGGTTCTGGCTTCGTCAATTAAAATGGAGTCAACTTCATCGATAACTGCAAAATTTGGTTTCCTTTGAACTTTGGTTTCTTCGGTGAATTTCATATTATCGCGCAGGTAATCAAAACCAAGCTCATTATTTGTGGCATAAGTAATATCACTATGGTAGGCCGCTTTACGGCTTGCTTCATCTAGCCCTGAGTGAACGCACCCAACAGATAAACCCAAGAAACTATAAACCTTGCCCATTGATTCCGAGTCACGTATGGCCAAATACTCGTTCACTGTCACCACATGAACACCTTTGCCAGTTAGGGCGTTTAGGTAAACAGGTAGGGTGGCGACTAAAGTTTTTCCTTCACCAGTTTTCATTTCATTGACCATTCCTCGGTGCAAAATCAAACCACCAATCATTTGAACATCGTAATGCCTTAGTGATAATGTTCTTTTAGCAGCTTCTCTGACTACGGCAAATGCTTCATATGCGATATCATCAAGAGATTTGCCATCGGATAATTGCCGTCTAAAATAATCGGTTTTAGATTTAAGCTCCTCATCGGTTAAAATCTGAATTTTTTCTTCTAGCTCATTGATTAGAGATATTTCCTTTTTAAATTTTTTGATGATGCGATCATTGGCTGTGCCAAAAAGTTTTTTTAGAATAGAGAACATGAATTATTATGTTTTTAAATTTTTAGATTATAAAACAAGATATTGTATTTTTTATCGTTTTCCAACTTTTTTATGAAAAAAAATCAAAAATGCATTTGACATTTGAATTTGAACCTTTTACAAACTATATCGTAGCATAAATTAAAAAATTAATTATAGGTAAACAATCATATGAAAAAATTAGCTATCGCCTTGTTATCAATAACATTAATTAGTAACTCTGCTTGTGGTGAAAGCGGAGAGGTTGTCGCAACATATTCTGGTGGTAAAGTTACATCGCAAGAAGTAATGGATCAGTTTAAATTTATCCTTGATCAGCAAAAAGAAAATAAAGGAAAAAAGTTTACCGACTTGGATAAAAAATTTCAAGAAGTTTTAGTAAAAAACTATATTACTATGAAGCTAATAATGAAAGAAGCGGATAAACTAGGTATCACAAAGTCTGCGGAATTTCAGGAAAGGTTAAAAAACACAAAAAAGCAACTTATTCAACAAGAAATTTTTCAGTTAAAGAGTAAGGATGCAATAACTCAGGCGGCTGTTGATGCAGAATACAAAAAAATAGTTGCTATGAGAAAAGGACAAAAAGAAATAGAAGTAAGTCATATCCTAGTTGATTCAGAAAAGCTAGCAAAAGAAATTAAAGGCAAGGTTTTCAAGGGAAATAGCTTTGAAAAATTAGCTAAGCAATATTCTAATGACGATATAAGTAAAGTTAAAGGCGGTAATTTAGGTTATATTAGTAAAAATATGATGGTACCTGAGTTTGAAGAGAAAGTTTTTGCCATGAAAAAAAATGAGGTATCAAATCCAGTCAAAACAAATTTTGGTTGGCATGTGATTAAGGTTCATAATATTCGTGATATCAAGATGCCAAAGCAGTCAGAAGTTGAGAATGAGCTAAGAAGTAAATTAGCTAATGATGCTATTAGAAAGTATTTGGATGACCTTGAAAAATCAGCTGACATCGAATTAAAAATCTAGTTCTTGTCTTTGATATTTTTAGAAGTATTTTTATTAAAAGCCTCCTTAATTTGGGGGCTTTTTTTTATTACATCGTGATATAAAGCGCACTATATAGTAAAATATATAAATAACGGGGAAGATATTATATTATTTTGCTATAAATTGTCTTATTATTGGTCAAATACCCTATAAAATCAGAAAATAATATGAAGCTTCTTTATAGTGCACTTATAGTGCTATCATTTTTTTGTAGTAATTTCTCGTTAGCACAAAATAATATTATTCAGTGTTCTGAAACGATTCGAAAAGACCAACTATTAGCCGGTTGGTACTTATGGGAGCCTTATCAGTTTAATAAAGTTGATTCTGGGGGGTTTTCCCTTACTGGTATGGATGTTGAGTTAGTTAAAACCTTAGCTGCCAGAGTGGGTATTGATATTGATTATCAACAAACGGAATGGAGAGAGCATCAGCTGCAACTTAAAAGCGGTGATAAAGATATTGCAGCAGGTGCAACTTTCACGCAAGACCGTGCTAAATACGTATATTTCTCTGTTCCATATCGTTTCGAAGAAAACTCTTTATTTATGCCCTCTGAAAGCAATAAAAGCCTGAGTTTTAGTTCTATTTCTGAGTTTTTGGCTCAAATTAGGTTGCAGAATTTTCAGCTAGGTGTTGTGAAAGGCTTTGTATATGCAGATCCACAGATTAACTTATTTATCACAGATAAAGTTAATCAAGATATAATTAAAGAATACCCAAATGATTTCAGCGCGCTGCAATCTGTGCTAGTTGGTGATATTGATGGATTCTTGGCTGATAGGGTAGTTGGTGCAGCTGCAATCTTAAGTAATAAAGCAACTAACAAGATAAAAGAAGTGCAGCTGAATATTAAGACGCCAATACATCTAATGTTTAGTAAAAAATCTGTTCCTTTAGAATTGGTTGATAAGTTTAATAATGAGATTAAAACTTTTGAAAATAGTATGGAGTATAAAAGTATTGTAAAAACATATGTATATCCTGTGCTCTTACTACAAACAATTGAATCAAACTGGTTTTATTTGATTGGTGTGATTGGTACATTTGCGTTTGCCATTTCTGGGGTAGCGATTGCGGCTAAAGATAATGCGACATTGTTTGGGACATTATTATTCGCGATGATTCCTTCAGTTGGTGGTGGTGTGATGCGTGATGTTTTAATTAATCGTGAAGAGGTCGGTATTTTTCTTACCCCTTCCTATATGTACTACATATTAATGGTAGTATTAGTTGGATTTTCTTCGATCAGATTATTAGAATATTATAATAAGCAGGCTAATGAAGATGAGGTCATGGTTAAATTCTGGGATAATGTGTTGGTAATTGGCGATGCACTAGGTCAAGCTGCATTTATTGTAACGGGTGTCTCGATTGCAATTATGGCAAGGATTGAACCAATAGAATTATGGGGGCCGTTTTTTGCATTTTTAACTGCAAATGGTGGTGGCGTATTGCGTGATGTGCTTCGTAAAAAATACCAAATTGGATGCTTAAGCGACTCAATTAATGCAGAGATTTCAATTTTATGGGGTATGATATTTAGTATTTATTTAGATATGAACTCATATAACCCAAATCCTGATGGTATTAGAAACTTTGTGATATTAGTTGTTACAGGGGCTTTTGTGTCTCGCTTATTGACTTATTATTTCAAGATACCAAACTTAAAGTTTAGAGCTTAACACTCGATCACTGGCGTGAGTAGTAACCTTCAAATTGAAAAAGAGTTTATTATTTAGTTGCGATATTAATCAAAATATTTTACTAATAGTAATTATTTAAAAAATTAAAGAGCGCTCATGAATAAAAAGCCAATTATTGGAATTACTTTGGATTTAACGAAGGATAGCGAAAAATATTCTTATGCTCCGTTGCCATGGTATGCAGTGCGAGCTGATTACTCAAATGCGGTAGAAGAATTTGGCGGTACGGCTATTATGATACCGATCAGTGATGATATAGATTCGATATTAGATGCTATTGATGGTTTGATAATTACTGGATGTGATGAAGATATTGATCCTAAGTTTTACGGTCAAACAATTGAAACTAATAAAATTAAAACCAATGATAAACGCGCAATCTTTGAAATGGAACTAGCTCGCAAAGCAATGGAAAGAGACATGCCTTTTCTAGGGATTTGTAACGGTATGCAGATTATTAACGTTATTACTGGGGGAACTCTAATCCAGCATATCCCTGATACTCATCCAAGTGAGATTAATCATGAGCAGCCGCGTCCTAAAAATGTGCCAACTCACGGCATTAATATTGTAGATAATACATTACTAGACAAGCTATCTCCAGAAAAATCAACGTCAGTGAATAGCACGCATCACCAAGCTGTGGATAAAGTTGGTGATGGCTTTGTGGTTTCTGCGATTGCTCCAGATGGTATTATTGAAGCAATCGAAGCTCCTGATTATAAATTTTTAGTTGGTGTAGAGTGGCATTCGGAATATCTCAATACTGATTTAGACCGAAATTTGTTTAAGGAATTGATTAAACAGTCTAAAAAATACTCTAGCTAAATGTTAAAAAAGCTGTTATGTTTATTTTGTTAATAGGAATGAATTTTTAAATTATGTATCCAATTGTAAGACTCAGAAGAAACAGAAGAACTAGTTGGTTAAGGGATTTAAATGCAGAAACAAAACTTTCTATTGAAAACTTAATATTACCTGTTTTTCTTGTGGAAGGAAATAATATTCAGCAAGAAATAAAAACCATGCCTGGCGTGTTTCGCCTTTCAATCGATCAAATGATTAAGGTTGCAAAAGAGGCTTCTTTGAGAGGAATTAAGTCTATTGCATTATTTCCTTCAATTGATAACTCTTTAAAGTCCGAGCATGCAGACGAGGCTTATAATATTGATAATCTGATAGCAAGAGCAGTTCGAGCTTTGAAAAATACTGATATAGACATAGGGGTTATTTGTGATGTTGCCCTAGATCCTTATACTATTCATGGGCATGATGGAATATTAGTTAATGGCGACATTGACAATGATCAAACTGTTGTCGCTCTATCTCGTCAAGCAATGGTTCTTGCCGATGCTGGTGTTGATATAATAGCGCCCTCTGATATGATGGACGGACGGATTATATCAATTAGGGAGGATTTAGACGATCAAGGGCATATGAATGTTAATATTTTAGCCTATGCGGCTAAATATAATTCAGCCTTTTATGGCCCATTTCGTGATGCGGTGGGTAGTGATAATAAAAATTATTTATGCAAAGCTACTTATCAAATGGATGTGCGTAATACAAAAGAAGCCATCAGAGAGATAGAGCAGGATTTACATGAAGGGGCCGATATGGTAATGGTTAAACCAGCTTTATCATCACTAGACATAATAAATCAAGCATCTACGAACTTTGACGCACCAGTTTTAGCTTTTCAAGTTAGTGGTGAGTATGCGATGATGAAATATGCGTCTCAGCATGGAGCAATTAACTGGGAAAGATCTATAGTTGAGTCATTAACATGCATTAAAAGAGCAGGGGCGTCAGCAATATTTACGTATGCTGCATTAGAGGTAGCTGATTTAATCAAATAAGAAAAATGTTTTATGAGTAATAAAGAGTCTAGGAAAGTTTCAAAAATTGTTATTATTTTAAGTTTAGTGATTGCTGCACTGTCAATCTATATTCTATTGGAAAACGATTTGTCGGATAAACCATTAGCCGGCCAGGGTAGTGCGATTGAGGGGCAAGCAATGATTGGTGGCGAGTTTGAGCTGACAGATCAGGATGGCAATAAATTCACTAGCGAGCAAATGAAAGGAAAAATTAGCTTGGTCTATTTTGGCTTCACTTTTTGCCCAGATATTTGCCCAACATCATTACATAAATTGAATAAAGTAATTACAACGCTTGGAAAATATAATATTGAGATATTGCCAATTTTTATCACTGTGGATCCATCAAGAGATAAGTCTTCAATGCTAAAGGAGTATTTGGCGCATTTTAATGCTAAAATGATTGGTTTAAGTGGCACTGAGGCAGAAATCAAGCGCGTTGCGGACTTATATAAAGTTTATTACGCAGTTGCAGATAGTCATGACAAAAATGATGATAAATATATGCTAGATCACTCATCTTTTGTTTATTTAATGGGAAGAGATGGAAAGTATGTTAAGCATTTTTATATGAGTAATACAGCTGAAGAAATTATTGAATATATTCGTATTAATCACAAATCATTATAAAATGATTAAGAACCACATTAATTAATAATAACTTATTGACTAATTTACTAATTACATATATTACTATTTATAGTGAAATTACTTTGGTTATCTTGCGTTTGAACCCCTGATTTCTGTGTGCCTTACGTTGAGTGCAAATTTCACTATGTGTTAATAAAATTTTTAAATATATCTGTTTCATATTCATGTACGAAGATCTTGTGGCTTTTACGCCTTATTTTATATATATAGTAAAAGGAATTGGAGTCACTCTAAAATATAGTATTACTTCGGTTTTCTTTGGTCTGATAATTGGTTCTAGCCTTGCTTTGTTTAAGGTTTTAGAAATTGGTCTTTTGAGATTTATCGCTCACGCTTATACTTCAGTTTTTCGTGGTACGCCAGTTTTGATTCAGCTTTCAATAGTATATTTTGCATTACCAGGTTTGCTGGGAGTAAAGCTAAATGTATTTGTTGCTGGAGTTATTGCGTTTTCTTTAAACTCAGGAGCTTATATATCCGAAATTATTCGCTCTGGAATTGAGTCTGTGGATAAAGGTCAGATTGAAGCTGCTAAAGCTTTAGGCGTAAGCCCAGTTTTGCGAATGAAAGATATAATCCTGCCCCAAGCTTTTCGCTATATACTACCCGCTTTAGTAAATGAGCTAATTAATTTAATTAAAGAATCAGCTTTGATATCAGTTATTGGAGAAATGGATTTAATGCGAAGAGCACATGTTGTATCATCAGAAACGTTTGAATTCTTCTTGCCGATGTTAACAGCAGCAGCTGCATATTATGTTTTAGTATTAGTAATTAGTAGCTTTGCTATGGTTTTGGAAAAGAGGCTTGCGTTATAGATGATAGTTTTAGATAAAGTCAGTAAGAAGTATAAAGATAGTTTTGCAATTAAGGACGTTAGCCTTAAATTTGATAAAAGTGAAACTACAGTAGTTATTGGTTCATCTGGGAGTGGTAAGTCAACATTATTACGATGCATTAATAACTTAGAGAACCCAAGCAGTGGAGAAGTCATTATTAACGGTAAGAAACTCTCGAGGCAAAATAGAAGTAAACTATGCGTTAAGATTGGTATGGTGTTTCAACAATTTAATCTTTTCCCGCACATGGATGTATTAGATAATTTGTTATATTCGCCAATTAATGTAATGCGTAAGAACCGGGATGAAATGCAAGAAAAAGCCTTTGCATTATTGAATCAATTTGGTATTGCAGAAAAAGCTTACTCAATGCCAAATCGCCTTTCTGGGGGGCAAAAACAGAGAGTTGCAATATGTCGTGCTTTAATGATGGATCCAGAAATGATGTTGTTTGATGAGCCAACTTCTGCTCTTGATCCAGAAGTGGTAAAAGATATTATTAAAATAATTGGTAAATTAAAAGAGCAAATGAATATGATTGTGATTACGCATCATATTAAATTTGCTAAAGTAATTGCTGACCGTATTATTTTTATGGATAAAGGTCTAGTCCTAGCCGATCAGCCGGCGAAAGAATTTTTTGCAAAACCAGAGTCGCACCGCGCACGAATATTTTTAGAAAATGTTGGTGATTTGATGTAGTTTTTATTGCGATCTAAAAATAGAAACAGTAGTATTGTTATTTAAGCTATTAATAGAAATACGTGAAGAGATACGATCAGTATATTAAGTCTAAGATTCATTGGATTATTAATCCATTTCATTATAACAGCTTTTTAGAAAAACCTAGTTTTAACCACTTTCGCACGTTTTCTAATACAGACTCTTTTGACATTCAGATAATAGTCAATGAATTAAATCATATTGATAGCGAAACCTACTCTAAAAAAAACATGGTAGATATAACTAATAGGATATTAGATATTTCTAGACAAAAAATATATGATCCTGATGGAAATAATATATTGCATTATTTAACAATGATAATAATGTTTTTATCTGAAAAAAATTATTTTACCAATATAAATCACGATTTGTTCAAATCTGAACCTGATAACATCAAGGCAATAGATCAACGCCTTAAAATACTATTTGATTCTATTATATCTTTGGCAGGAGAAAAGCCTTACCTGGTCAATGAACAAAATAAATTAGGTCGAACCCCTGTTGACAATCTGGTTTTTCGTAAGTGCTTATCAGATGAGATAAAAATTCACTCATCTTTAGATGGTTATAATTTAGACTTAATTGCAGTAATGTCTCATATCTTAAATGATCAAGAAAAACAAAGAATTCAGGAAAAAATTGAGGAGAAAATGAAAGCGCTCAATACCAGATGTAATAATTTTATAACTGAGCAATTAAAATTTAATGATATTCTCGAGATATTAAGTAATAGTGGTGCGGTGTGGGCATATAATCAGGATCATTTTTGTGTCCAAACAGGATTAACTGATATTTTTTATAATATTAGTGAATTAAACGAATATAATGCACTAGAAATTATTAGGGGCTTCTCCCCTATTCAAGCAAAAAAAGCAATGGGTGATTGCCCAGATGAAGCTCAACTTTGCCTATCTTAATTCATTATATAAATTGAGAAAATTCTTCAACTTGATCCACTATAGTTTTTGACAATCTAATAATATTTATTGACAATAATTAATTTTTAGTTATTTTATATTTCATACTAACTTAACAATCTTTCTACTAATAGGTATCAGTAAAACGTTAGTAATAAAGAGTTTATGACTATAAAATATCTATGCAAAAATATATACTAGGTTACTATTCTCACGCCTTAATTCACCAGGGAGTCACAAACTCAGTTGATTATGCAATTGATTTATTTGGTTCTGAATTACAAGAAAGTTTTGTTGCTTCTTTTAACGGGTTATCAATGCCAGCTGGATTATCGATGATTAGCTATTTTTCTCTAGAACAAAATCTGAAGAAATATTATTACGATAAAGGTAACAGTTCTTTATCTCCTGTTCAAAAAGCTTTATGCTTAGCTCCTTCAGTAATTTATACAGCTGCTTCATATGGATTTGAGGATTTAATCGGCACCGATCCTGCCACGCAAATAGTAGTTAATTCAATGATGGGACTAACATCTTATGTGGTTAGTCACCAGATCGAAGATTATTGCCTTGGTTTGAACTCTGATTAAAGCATTGCTAAATAACAGTTGCTAACAAGTTATTGTTAAAAAGCAAAGTATAGGGAATGTGTTATCATATCAATATTTTTACTACACCCCTTGGTTTTACGATTAAATCTTGCAAGGTAATACCATATTAATGAATTGAACGGTTCAACTAACGAAGTCTCGGCTTTTGTGGTGGTATAATTTTTAAAAATTATGTATTTTGAATACGCCTCATAGGCGCCGGTGCATAGCTATTCAATGTTATACCGCCTCTCTAGCCTTTGGGCCAGGGGGTAAATACGAGGCAAAATTACGATTTTTTGTTACTTCGAAATCAATAACTTTGTTTCCGTTTTGGTCAACAGCAAGCCATACATATGCTCTTTGGGTCTTTTTTTGTAATAAGTGAAAAGTTCGTCTACTTCAACAATTGCTACATCTTGAATATTATCAGCTATGGGTCTGCGCTTCAACTCCTTGCTAATGAGCTCCGAGAAGTGGCAAATCCAATATATTATGTTTTGCAAAAAACCTTTTTTACAGAATAGCTAATCTTTTGCTCTATCTCAACTGCTATTTCGCAATGCCCTGATTAAAAATCAGGGTCGGAGTAATGTGATGGGGGGTTTAACCCAGGTATTCGATCGGAGAGTATCATCCTAAATGATGGCCTTGATTTAATAATAGAGTACCAGTGTTTAATAGCTGGCCAGCGATCCCAATAAATTTCACCAAAATAATCTATAATGGCAATGTGTGATGCCGCCGCAATATCAGCGCAAGTAATTGTTTCTGATGATAAATAAGCGCTATCATCTAGTGTTTTTTCAATTAAATTGAAATGATGGAGTAAGTTATTTTTTGCAAGACGTATGTACTCGCCTCTAGGTTCGCCAGATTGAGTAATAGGGCGAATCATTTTTTCATCAACTATTATCTTACTAACTTCACGGTAGAATTTATCATTAAACCAAGAAATATATCGGCGTACATTTGCCCTTGAGAGCGGGTCTTTTGGCATTAAAAAGAAATTATCTGAAGACTCTGATAAGAATTCAATTATCGCATAATAGCCGATAATATTTTCATTAGAATCAGTCTGCAATATTGGCAAGGTCCCAGCTTGGTTCATTTTTATGAATTCTGGGCGCCTTAGCCAATAATCTTCTTTTTTTAAATTATAGTCAGTTTTTATCTCATCAAGCAAAACTCTTATCTGTTTAGAAAGAGGGCAAAGCTGGTGATGAAATAAATTATACATGACTAATTCCAACAATATGCAAGAGCATCTTTCAAGCCGTATTCTGTTTTTAGTTCAACAATAGTACCATCAGCCATCGTTGCAGTGTCACCTAAAATTTGAATATCCTGACCGTAGTTGTCAACTGTAGGATGTGATGCGCCGTATATTGATTCAACTTCTGATTCGGGTATTATTTGCACAGGTGGTTTACACTCAAAGCTACCATCTTCGTATAATATTATATCAGTCCTAGGGCTACTTACTTTACAATGCATTACATTACCATTATGCTCAATAGTAATTGCATGTTCTTTATAATCTTCAGAAAAATTCACTTTAAAAGAATCAATAGTGTTTCCTTTTTTGTTATTGAACATTATCCATACACCTTGGTCGTCATGTTTGTCGGGTTTGCCGGGTTTAATTTGATACGAATCTTTATCTACAGGCTTGTAGTTTTTTAATTCAAAACTACATTGTTTTCCAATAATCTTATCGTTCTTGTCTTGAATCTTTAAGCTATGTAATATCGCGTTAAAACTCTTTGGAAAAATCATAAAAACAACCTCTTTGTTTTTTTTAATTAAAAAATAAGATGATCTGTAAGCCGGATTCTGTGTAATTTTGCCAAGCAAAATTACTGTAGTTATTTATCTAGAACAAATGTTACCATTTGTTTCAAGCAACCTACCCGTGCAATATTTGGCTATAAGCAGCCAATGAAGCAAAAAGCTTCAGCGTTGCACCTATTTGGTCTTGCTCCCGGCGGGGTTTGCACTGACGGCTTCTGTCACCAAAAACCCGGTGCGCTCTTACCGCACCATTTCACCCTTACCATAAAAATATGGCGGTTTAATTTCTGCTGCACTTTCCCTGGAAAAAATGTTTACATTAATTCCGCTGGTAATTATCCAGCGCCGCGCCTATATGGAGTCCGGACTTTCCTCGTGGCCTCACCTTAAGTAGTAAAAACCACGCAACTACACAATCATCTTGGTAGGCATAATAGCAAATATTTTTATATTAGTCAAACAATATAGCGATAAAACGAAAATAGCCCTTGATTTTATAGCGATAAAACGAAAATAGCCCTTGATTTGCTATATTAATAACGCCATCTATTTCCACTTATAACATCCCGGGTCTTCAAAGATTTTTTGGAGCAAAACATTATTCAAGTTATGACTGGTTTTATAGCCTTTCAAGTCTAAGATAAAGCCACCCCCGCAGCAAAAAAAATCACCAAAAAAATCTAGCATTTTATGGCGAGCAAATTCATTGCTGTAGCGTAAACCGCCTTTGTTCATAATTCCTTGATCATCAATACCAACAGTGTTCTCAAGAGAGGTTCCTTTTGCAAGACCTTTTGATTGAAGGTACTCTAAATCCTTTAGAAACCCAAAGGTACGGGCATTTCCCACATCATTTTTAAAGCTATCTGCATGGTGAAAAACATGGTTTTGTTTGCCAATTACTTTGTCCTCAAAATCAATGGCAATATCTACATGAAGTTTTTCTGAAGGCTTTGCGAGTATGGTAGAGGGTCCGTCAATGACCTCAATATCTTTCAGCAAATGCAGTGTTTTTTTATCGCGATGTTGTGTTTTTATGCCAGCTTTATGAATCATTTCAACAAAAACGCGACTGCTTCCATCCATGATAGGCACCTCAGGTGCGTCAATCTCGATAATTAGATTATCAATACCACATCCCCATATCCCAGCCATCATGTGTTCAATAGTCGAAACAAAAACACCCGCATCATTCTTCACGGACGTTGATAGGCGAGTGTCGCAAACATTTTCGTAAGATGCGGATATCTTATTATCAACGCTAGAAACATCGGTTCTAACTATTACTATTCCATTATCAACCTCAGCTGGTTTAAACGTCACTTTGGTCTCTTGACCAGAATGCACACCAATACCTCGGCACTCTGCGGGGCCTAGAATAGTTTTTTGTTTTTTCATATACAAACAGTTTTCAAAATAGGGTGACAATAATAAATTATGATTGTGTAGTCGTAAATTTTTTTCGTCACTACCTAAGTATATAAATAATATCTCATTAATAGTGTTATTTTACAATTAAAATATTATTACAGAATGTTACAACATGCACGCATATCACGTAACAACGTTTTTAATTTACTATATTTATCAATGCCTTATTTTTTGCTAGTAAAAGAATGCACAACCTTACTAATTAAATCCTCAATATTTAAGGCTGATTGAGTATATATTATTTTGTCATTATTTTGTAACATTGAATCGTCAGCCCCTGGCGTGATTCTGATATATCTACCGCCAATAATTCCATGCGTTGAAACGCTGGCTCTAGAGTCTTTTGGTATCTGTACTTGTTTGTCAATGTCGAGGTCTAGTACTGCATAGTAAGTATCTTTTTCTAAGATAACATTCTTGATAGTGCCAACCTTTATTCCAGAAATTTTAACATCAGAACCATTAGATATTCCGTCAATATTGTCGAATTCAGCTTTAAGGGTGTAGGTATTGCTACTATTAGAAGCGCCACTAACGTTATAGGAATAGTAAAAAAATGCAAATGCGCAAACTAATACTAACATACCAACTATTGTTTCAAATATACCTTGTTTCATGTTTATTACCTATTTTTTAATTTGATTTGGCAACCAGCTAGAATAGTGGCTATCATGTGAATTTTCTTTTGGCAGATAAGCATACTTAGTGCCTGTTAGATTGGGTGTGTGTTCTTTTTGCCAGCTATGCTCTAAAGGCTCGTCATTTGGAAGTTCGTCGCTCAAATAATGGAGCCAAGCATGCCACATTGGCGGAACTTTAGAGCTTTCATCGATTCCATTATAATAAACAAATCTCTTCTCTTTACCCAAATAGTTTTTGTCTGAACTTGTGTAGTAAACATTACCAAATTGATCTGCACCTTCTTTTTGATAAAATAATTTAATCCACAGTTTATTAATAAAAGACATTATATCACTTACTCATCATTGTTATTGCTTTTTCCTTTCCGCGCACAGCTAAACTATCTGCAATTATATTACCTTCATTGTTTGCATGTCCTTTGACCCAATGCCATGTAACATTATGTTTATTTATTTCAGATTGAAGCTCTTTCCATAACTCAACATTTTTTACTGGCTTGTTATCGCTTTTTCTCCAATTATTACGTTGCCATCCATGAATCCACTGCGTGATCCCTTTCTGCACATAAACACTATCAGTATAAATATTAACATTACACGTTTTTTTCAGTTGTTGCAATGCTGAAATTGCAGCTTGCATCTCCATTTGATTATTAGTTGTCTCTTGAGTGCCATCAAAAATTTCTTTTTTTGTATCTTTAAATATTAAAAGAGCGCCCCAACCGCCGGGTCCAGGGTTGCCCGAACAAGCACCATCAGTGTATATGATAACTTCTGGAAGTATTTTAGACATTTACTTTTTAGATTTGTTGCGAAAAGCATCTAGCTGAACAATTTCTCCACTCGCTTGCTCTGGGCTTGTGGATTGACTATCTTTACCCGATTGTAAGTTTGATAAAGATTTTTCTTTAATATTACTACTATAGTTTAATATATCAACATCATCTTCAAATTCTTCTTCAATAAACTCGTGTTTTAATTGTAAGCTGAAATTTGATGTGGAGTCAATGAAGCTAGTCAAAGCCTTAAAGGGCACAGAAATTGTCTCATTTTTTCCATTGAATATAACATCAACAGTGAAATGATGCTTAAATACTTCAAGATTACGAAATTGATGCTCAAGAACAATTGTTATATCAGCAGGGTAGTTTGCTCTAACCGTGGGGGATAAAACTACGCCAGGGTAATTAGTTTGAAATGATATATAAAAACATTGTGCCGCATTTTCTTTTGTAGCAACGTGTTCTTTCAATATTTTTTTAACAATATTGAGCATCGCATCATCAATTAATTCCTGATAGTTTATAGCCATAAATACCACTTGCGTTTTCTTATGTATTTTAAAGCGGGGTTTTTCTGTTGCCAGGCAAACCCCAAAGCCCCGTACCGTTAGTTGCTTAATTAAGCAGCAACAGCTACATGCTGAACTTTATTATCGTTTGCATTTACTTTTTTTGACCCATGAAATCAAAAGATTTCCGGCGGTATCATGCCGAGTGAAGATCATCTCTTTATTAAGCCCGTCGATGCTGATTCGCCCCCATAAAACTTAAACTTTAATGGTGGAGGCGCCGGGTACTGCCCCCGGGTCCGATACTTCTATTCCAAATGAGGTTTATCACCATAGCTATAAAAGCAACTCTATTATATGCTAATTATATAGCAAATGTAAACAAGCTTTTGTAGTTTTTTAGTTATTTTTTATGACTAACAACAGTTTGAAATGGTTTTAGTTTAAATTTAGGCAACACTCCAATTAAGTGTTCAAAGATTGAGGCTTGAATCTCCTCGTGCTCAACCCACCTAGTATCTTTTGTAAAAATATACAGCTCAATTGGTATTCCAGTTGGGGTGGGGTCTAGTTGTCTTACTAAGAATGTGAACCCATCTTTATGAATATCTTCGTGCGATTTAAGATATGCATTAATATAGTTTCTAAACAAAGTGATATTAGTCGTTTCATTGATAGGATCAAATAGTTCTGGGTTATTATTAACCGAGTCAGACATAACTGGTAAAGATTTAATAACATTCAAAGATTCGCTATCACACACCTTAACAAAGTCCATGTCAAGGCTAAGTGACCTTTTGATTCTGCGTCCACCTGCTTCATACATAGGGCGCCAATTTATTATTGAATTTTGTAAAAATATAGCAGTCGGAACTGTTGTTGTTGTGCCATCAAAGTTCCTGATTACAACAATAGTAATGGTTATTCTTTCAACGTTTCCATCAACATTTTTATTTGGAACAGTTACCCAGTCTCCAATCCGTATTATATCTTGCGCTGTTACTTGTATACTGGCAATTAAAGCCGTCACCACATCTTTAAAAACAAAGGTTAACACCGCTGCTGCTGCACCTAAGCTAGCAAATAAAGCTGATATTGAAAGCCCTAGGACTGTAGAAACTACTGATAAAGTGGTGCAAATAATGATCGCTATTTTTATGATTTGCGTATATAGGCCAATAGGGGCCTTTAATGAAGCAGATTTTTTGCGATATACATCAGAAAAAATATTTAGTAGCGATATTATTACAGAAGAGATGGTGATAATTATATATATTTGTAGAGTGACTCCCTTGGCCCGTAAAAACAGCCTGTGTGTGTCTTCTATATGATCTATAAATTCGCTCCAAGAAATGAAGTATATTAATACAGATAGCTTAATGAACTGTCTGTAAAGTTTATTATTTTCAAAAATGCGACCGTAATTAGGCATTCTTGATTCCAAGGCTTTCTTAATAGGAGGCGTTATAAAAGCTTTAAAGAAGCGAATAAAAGGCCATAATAATAATAGCATAATTAGAAGAGAGGCCAAAACCTCATATTCTTTATACATATCCAAATAATCTAAGTGTAGTAATTGCTTCATATTCTTTTATTATAATTGATTACTTTTTCTCAATTATAATAATATTGAGCGGTAATGTATAGTTTTTTTGATTAAATCTAGAAGAAATATAATTTATTATAGACAAGGGAAGAAAAATTGTTTATAAACAACGAGTATCAAACGCTTAGTTAAAGAATTGACTTTCACAAGGTTCTTTAAAACTAAATTATGTTCTTTGGCCAGATAGCTCAGTTGGTAGAGCAAGGGACTGAAAATCCCTGTGTCGGCGGTTCGAACCCGTCTCTGGCCACCACTTATATCATTTTTCTCTAGGAATTTTTTCTAAGATATCCTTTTTTAGATTTTCAGCAGATCTTTTTGATTGATCTGGTTGCTTTGTGCTTATATGATCTGGGTTGACCCCTACGCGAGCATTTTTGGCAACTTTCTTTGTATTCTGCAATCTGCTTTCTTGTTTCTCTAATTCGTTTTTTAAATTTATCTTTTTCTTCATTTTGCTAGTATCATGGTAAATCGAAAGAGGATTAAGTGCTTTTAGAAAGTTAATTGATAGGTTTTTAGTTTGATTTAAAAAGCCTTGAGACTTATAGACTGACTTTTCTTCTAGGTCAAATTGCTTGCAGCTCTCTGCAAATATTTTCTGCACTAACTGCTCTGTCTCTTTTCCTTTATTAAGACCATTCTCTTGGCTATATAACCCGCTTTCTTTTAGTCTTAATATTGTTTGTTTTACAGCTTTTCGTTGTATCTTTTGTGTGCGAGCGCAAGTTTCTAGTTCTTCTGGGTTATTGAATCCAGGCGATCCATCTAGATCTAGCTCAGCATTATAAAACTTTTTAAAGTGGCGCTCTGTTTTGATCTTATTACTAATAATACGTGATGTAGTCGCTATGCTAATACAATTATACACTACCATGACCCCAGCAATAATATTTCCGGAAGAGAATAGCTGGAGTGAATTGTTTACAACACTTAAACTATGTAATATCATAGATTGACCAACCGCGCTAAATTCTTTAGCTTTGTTACTTTGAATATTATAGCGCTTAGTAGAGGATTTTTTTTCCTCATGGCTTGGGGTGTAGAACTTATCTGTTTTGCTTAAAATATCTTTAATTTCTGGAGCGCCTAAAAACAACTCATCTTGCTTGTTTAGTTCGTTGCGATGATTGATTAAAGCTTTACAATCTTTGTAATATCGCCTGGTTTTGCTGACTCTAATTGTGTCTAGTGCCGTTCCCAATACAGATGTACCAATCCCGGCTGCAAAACCAAGTGGGGAAACAAAAATTAAAGAGCTGGCTATGCCAATTACCCTCCACAAAGCTGGTGCAGTAGCTAGCTTATAGCCTATGGATAAAATGCGACCAACGCGTTTTTTAAGCTTCTTTCTATCAATGCCAAGCTCTTTATCGACTCTAGTAGCAGCAGAGGAAATGCTGTCTTTAGCCTTATTAACTGCAGATTTGGCTCTTATTTTTAAACTATTATATTCTTCTTTTCCAGACCGCGCGGCAGATGTAGCTTGCGACTTAATGGAATTTATAGAATTATTGAAGGCATATTGTGCGATTTCTAAATCTTCAACAATATCGTCTTTTTTATCTTTTAAATTATTTTTTATATCCTGATAGACAATATTAGCAGCAGATTTTACTTGTTCGTAGCTTGATCGGTTATTATGTAGTGAATATTCATTTGCAATTTCTTCTACGGACTCCTCTTGCATTTTGTCAAGTAGGAAATTCTTTTTTTTCAAGGAAGCATTCATATAGGCTACCTTTTGCTGAAAAAGAGCATTCGTCTCGCTATACTCATCTTGCGATATTGGTTTAGCCATTTTATCTTCAGATATAACATTATTAAGTTACCTTAAATTTTATCACGGTAATTAATCTATATCCAAGTATAGCCAGTTTTTAAAATACATATTTATTGCAGTGTGGTAATTTATGTTTCAAAATCACCACAAATATTATTAAAGTTTTTGTAATACTAGTTCAATGTCATTATCAAGAAGGGATGAGGTGACTGTATAATCTTGGTTAATATCGTCTTTGAATTCACTTAAAGTTTGTTCGTTAATAAGCGCTCCAAATTCAGATATTATCTGTGTTAGATCAATCGCAGTATTGAGCTTTAGTGCGATCCGATCCGATACCTCAAAGCCGGCATCTTTCCGAGCCTGTTGAATTAATCGAATAATGTCGCGTGCTACGCCTTCTTGTTCTAATATCTCTGTTATATCTAGATCTAATGCGATCATACCTTCGTTTGAAGATAGTGCCTTTGAGCCCTTAGTAGCTCTTGGTTTTAGAGCTAAAGAATATTCAGCTTCTTGCAATATTTCATCAGCGATTAATAATTGACCATTCGAATATTGCCATTTTCCTTGCTTTGAAGCGGCAATAATATCCTTCATTTTTTTAGGTAATCTTTTGCCCAAAACCGGGAAGTTTACAACTAGTTTTTGATCAGCATGCTCTGATAAATTACTGCTATAAATTACTTCTTTTACATTAATTTCATCTTTAATCAAATCTGAGAATTTGCCCAAATCATCTTTGTTGTTAGTGATGATTGTAATGCTTGCCAGCGGCTGTCTTACTCTAATATTCTCTTCGCTTCTCAAGAATAGGGCGGCATTACAAATATCCATCACTTGGTCCATAGATTGCACTAGCTTATCATCAAATTTTACCTTTGCTAGATCTGGATAATCTATTAAATGCACGCTTTCTTTTTTTGTTAGGCTAGTATAAATATGCTCTGAAATAAGAGGAATTAGCGATGAACAGCTCTCCATCATTGTTATTAAGCAAGTGTATAAAGCGTTATACGCATCAATTTTATCCTGGTTTTTTTCTGATTGCCAGAACCTGGAGCGGCTACGTCTAATGTACCAATTATTTAGCACTTCAAAAAACTCATTCATGCACTCGTAAGCTAGTTGACTGTCAAAGCCATCAAGGTGTTTTTTTATTGACTCAACTGCTATTTTTAGTTTTGAAATAATATACTGATCTAATGAGTTGTTAAAAACAAAGATCTTTTCAGCTTTTATTTCGTCAACATTAGCGTATAGACAGAAAAAGTGATAGGCATTCCAGATCGGTTTGATTGAAAGGCGTAATTGGTCAAATACCATTTTACCTTCTTTATCAATTAGTAGCTCCTGTCCTTTAACTATTGTTGAAGATAACATAGTTATTCTTAAAGCGTCGGAACCATATTTATCAAATAATTCAATTGGATCTGCATAGTTGTTCAGTCTCTTTGAGAGTTTTTGTCCAGTAGAATCAAGGATCACACCGTGGCAAATGCAATTTAAGAAAGGGGGTCTGTCAAATAATGCAGTAGATAGTACCATTAAAGTATAAAACCACCCTCTGGTTTGAGCTGAATATTCAACAATAAAATCAGCTGGAAAATGATTTTCAAACCACTCTTTATTTTCAAAGGGGTAGTGTGCTTGTCCATAGGGCATTGAACCGCTTTCAAACCAGCAATCAAATACGTCGTTCACTCGTCGCATCATAGATTTTCCAGTTGGGTCATCTGGATTAGGTCTGACAAGATCATCAATATATGGTTTATGAAGATCTTCTACCTTAACGCCAAAATCTTTTTCTAGTTCTGCAACAGAGCCATAAACATCCATACGTGGATATTGAGGATCATCTGATTTCCATACGGGAATAGGGGTTCCCCAGAATCGGTTACGGCTAATTGACCAATCACGTGCATTTTCTAACCATTTACCAAATAATCCATCCTTAACATTACCAGGAATCCAGTTTATTTCTTTATTTAGTTCAACCATACGGTCTTTGAACTCTGTTACCTTTACGTACCAAGAAGGAACTGCCTTGTAAATTAATGGTGTGTCCGTACGCCAGCAATGAGGGTAGTTGTGAAGATATTGCTCTGTTTTGATCCAGTCACCTTGTTCTTTAAGTTTAATTATTATTGGATCGTTTGCATCAAAAACCTGCATCCCAGAAAAATCATCAATTTCAGAAGTAAATTTACCAGCATTATCAACGGGGCAAACTAGCTCTATGCCTTGTTCTTGGCAGATAATTTGATCGTCTTCACCAAATCCTGGTGCCATATGCACAATTCCGGTTCCATCACCTTCAATAACAAAGTCTGCTGTGAATATTTTAAAACAATTTTTTCTTCCTGCAAAGTAATTAAAAACAGGCTGATACTCAATGTTTGATAAATCGGACCCTTTGATATTAACTACTTTAGTTTCATCGTTTATAGATAACTCTTTTTTATAGCTATTTAGCGCAAACTTTCCAAGTATGTAGCAAATATTATCCTTAACGATACATGAATAATCCATGTCTTCGCCAACAGCTAAAGCTAGGTTGGATGGCAAAGTCCATGGTGTTGTCGTCCACGCCATAGCGCGATACTCTAAGCATCCTTCTGGCGCACCTTTTGGTTGTTTGTTTAATTTAAAGCTCACCGTTAGAGATTTATCGGCTCTTTCGCGGTAAGAGTTATCTAGTCTAGTTTCAAAGTTAGATAAAGGTGTTTCGCAAGCCCATGAATAAGGCATTACTCGCATTGATTCGTATATTAATCCTTTTTTGTAAAGTGATTGAAAGGCCCACAGCACTGATTCCATGTAGTTTTTATCCATGGTTTTGTATGAGTTATTAAAATCAACCCAGCGCGCTTGGCGGTTTACGTATTTTTCCCATTCGTTAGAATATTTCATTACAGATTTACGGCAATGGTCGTTGAATTTATCAATCCCATATTCAGTAATTGCTATCCTTCCGGAAAAACCAAGCTCCTTCTCTGATCCCATTTCTGCTGGTAGTCCATGACAATCCCAGCCAAAACGTCTCTCAACTCTTTTTCCACGTGTTGTTTGATATCTTGCATATGTATCTTTGACAAAGCCAGTAAGTAAATGGCCGTAATGAGGCAAACCATTGGCAAAGGGAGGGCCGTCGTAAAAAACAAATTCTTTTTCACGATTGCCATCTTCTGCGGGTCTATTATCAATTGATTTTTGGAAAGTATTATTTTCTTGCCAGTAATTTAATACTTCTTGTTCGATATCAGGGAAACTAACATTAGATTTTATGTCAGGATAGTGAGAGCTTTTTTTCATGGTTTTTTAAGGTTATCTATTATTTTGTGTGTATATTACAGGAATAGTCTCAAAAATGGAACATCTTCTTTTCGAGGTAATGTAAATTTATTTTTAACTTTAGCAATATTAATAATATTATCAAGGGCATTTTTAATAAATTTTCGGCTCGCTTCGTGATTAACTGATTGGTCCGTTTGATAAAATATTTGAGTTTGTAAATATACGGTTATTAGTAAGCCGCGTTTAGTATAATAATTTAAATCAGTGGATTTATCTCCTGCGTAGCGCCATATATTATCACATATTTTAGAGGCAATTTTTAGACCCTCTGCTGCATTATCGATTTTTGCTAAATAATTAAATATTTTCATGCGTGCTTTCTGACCCATTGAATCAATAATTTGAGCCTCGAGAGCCTTTTGGATTTTAATACGTATTGATTTAATGTCTTGATCATTTTCTAGGCATTGATTAATAGCTTGGTCTGTAAGAAAAATTTCTAGCTCGTGCACAACAGATAATTGGCCAAATGGAAATAATAATTTATAGTATCCAGAACTAGGCGCTGATTTTTGCATTGCTTCTTCAAATAAAAAATCAGAAATATTTGCCTCAGTTTCATTAAGTAAACCAATGATTTCTTTAAAAAATCTATTTTTTATTTCATGATACTGCTTTTCAATTTTATCCATATTTACACTAAAAATTAGTTTAGTTCTTGACAAGTGATATTATTATATACATAATAGCGTCATTATACAACTCAAAATGCCAACCTTAAGGGGGTAATGTCAATGGCAGTGCTAATTAGTGTTCACGGTGGTAATGGTGAAAAAGCAATAAGAGACTTGAAACGCAAAATGCAGAGAGAATTAATCTTTCGTATGATGAAAATGTCTCGTTTTCATGAACCAGCATCAGCGGTAAAAAAGCGTGAAAAAGAAGAAACTGAAAGAAGAATTAGAAAGAATAAGCGTAGAAGAAACGCAAACTCATAATCTGATTGTTTCTTAGATAGTATTCGTCAAAGACCACATATCATTTATTTGATACGTGGTCTTTTTTAATTAACTCAAATAAAATAAGGGTTTTAATTAAATATAGTAAATCAAAATAAATTTTGCGAAAAGTACTCATGCGCAGCATGTGCAATTTTTGGCCGGTGAATTAAAAACTGCAACGAGCTTTGAAGGAAATCTTGTGTGATAAAAACCTATTCACAATATTAGCATCGTAACCTAATAATAGTTCCAGCTGTGATCGGTATTTAACATTTACAGACCCGCCAATATTATAATAAAGTAATCTTCTGGAGCTTGCTGAAATAGATTGTACAACTTCGTTTTGAATAAAAGAACTATTGTCCAATTTACTCTGAGCAAGGCCGTAGTCAAAATTAACATGAAATTGTGGCGAAATATTAACTTTGCTATATTGCTTTGAAAATCCAGTTGTTAGGCCAGCTAAAAAGGAATTAGCTGTTAATTTGTCATGACTGTTTATGTTAGTAGATTGCTTGTTGGGGTAGATTAGGATATTACGGTATGACGTCCCAAATGTTGGCATTATAAATATATTTTCATTGTAATGTATAACTTTCCCTAACTTAATTTGCATAGATATTACTCTGCCACGATTAATAAAAGAATCATGTATATGAGCATAAGCATACTGAGTCTGGGGGGTTATGAAGATGGAGCCTAAATTTATATTTGCATATAGACTTACTAAATGTAGGTTCAGGTCATTATTTTGTTGGTTATGGGGAGTGATATCTCCGTTTAAATAAGAATAAGCAGCACCAATATTAGTATCCTTTCCATAATTAGCGCCAAATGTCATAGAAGTAACATTATAGCTATACTTTGTATTAGTAGTCTCAAAATTTTTCCCACTAGTAAAGGATCCACGCGACCAAAAAGAAATTGTATTATCATCGTCGTTTGCAGAAGCTATTCGATCAAGTGCAAATATTTGATCATCTATTACACTGCTAATATTCTTCGTACTTTGCCAAATTATATCTAAGTTTGGCGACTGGTTAATGTTATTATATAATGTGCTATTAGGTATCTTTTTTGCTAGAGGCTTTTTAATAGAAGCATTATGGTTGGTATTATGAGTTTTGGTTAAGGGTGGGGTGGATGAATCTGGTAAGGCTAGATTTTTATTCATTCTAGCCTTTTTTCGAGCATTTCTAAGTTTTTCTGCATCTTTATCATTAAGGCGCCACGAATTTAATAACTTGTCACTGACAGAAACTGAAACATTATCCCTATCGTAAACTTTTAAACTAGCATTGCTGCTTTTAGCTAGAGTAAAATAAAAAATTATCAGACTTAGAGATGTAGTAACTATAATTCTCAGACGAAGTATTTTGAATTTATTAGTTTTTTTCATAATGGCACGGTTAATGTAAATTAACTACACTGAACCATATTTAAGAGCTGATGTAAAGATAAACCTTAAATTTAAATTTGTATCTATATCAAGTTAAAAAAATATCTAATATTTTTGCATAGTTTTTTTGAAACTAATAGAAGGCGTCCAGCTGAAATGCGATTTGTGCCATTCTCATATTTAGAAAGCTGTTGTTGAGTTATCCCTATATATTCAGCTAATTCCTTACGACTCATGCCTAAATATTTTCTAGTATTATATATTCTTTTTCCCACTTCATTATCAATTAACTGTACTTGGTTGACCACATTTCCAAAAATTTGCTCTTGTCTCATTAATAAACTCCTAATTAAATTAAAACTAAATAACGAGTCAAAAGTAGCGTCAATTACAAGCATTTTCTATAGTTAATATCACCTAGGTAGGCGACTAATTGCATTTACCTAGATAAAT
>JBMGNO010000012.1:0-25920 GCA_049739405.1 Rickettsiaceae bacterium | reverse complement strand
CAATTCCGTTACTCAAAAGAAATTCTAATGTTTTAATATGATCAACGTCTCTCACGCAGTGTATCAATGTGATATTATTTTTTGTATTCATAATATCCTGAACACCAGCATCTAGCAGCTTTTTCGCTTCTTCTAAATCTTGAATAAGTAGACTTAAAAACAATTTTTGCTCTATATCGCTTATACCGAAATTAGCTGCAATTTGCTCGTTGTTTATTTCTGCATTTCCTACCGCGCCACATTCTTTTAGTTTGGCTACCAACACATCTCTATCATCATAGATTTCTAACCTTAAGCCAAGAGGAGACTCTCCTAAGGCATTCAATATATTTACGTTTGCTCCATTTTCGATCAATAACATAGCAATCTTAGGGTTAACAATCATGTCGCAAGCGCAACTTAGGGGCGTGTCACCCCTAGCATTTTGCGCATCAATATTCACTCCTCCCTCTTGAAGGATTTTTTTCACCTTATCAACATCTTGCAAAGCGACAGCCTCAAACAATTTTTGCTCTTTAGGTGAGTTACTCCTGGTCAAGACCTCGATTATTTTGACATCTCTTAAAGTACTTTTTTTCATAATGTAACCTCTGTAACTTATTATTTATTTATGCCGCAACAATAAATAATTAACAGTATAAAGTCAACTACTAATTAAAATATTTGATAACAGATTTTAACAAACCTTAACTTTCAACGGGGTCGTCATCTACATGAGTTTTTTCATAATTTTCAACTCGCATCTGCGCCTCGATACACAAAGTTGCAACAGGTCTTGCTTCAAGTCTTTTAATACCAATTTCTTCGCCGGTTTCGTCACAATATCCATACTCACCTTCATCAATACGCGCTATTGCTTGCTCAATTTTATTTATAAGCTTACGATACCGATCCCTGGTACGAAGCTCAATACCAGTGTCAGTGGCCACACTTGCTTGATCTGTGGGATCAGATTCTTTCCAATTAGTATCATCTTTTAAATGATCAAGTGTGTCATTTGATTCTACCAAAAGAGAGTCGCGCCAATCTGTTAGTTTTTTACGAAAATAAGCTAGCTGCATTTCGCACATATATTCTTCTTTATCAGATGGTTTATATCCCTCTGGTAATTTAATTTTATCCATGTTTTTTCACTATTTAAGTTTATTCATAATGAATATAAACCAAAAACAGCCTTGAATACAATAATAATCTGTAAAAATTATTTTTTTGTGTCTGGGTGTGATTTATTATATATGGATTCTAAGTGCGCTTGGTTAATTTTAGTATAGCATTGAGTGGTTGAAAGGCTCTGGTGACCTAGCAAATCTTGAATTGATCGTAAATTCGCTCCATTTTCCAAAAGATGTGTCGCAAAACTATGACGAAAAGAGTGGGAACTCATTGATTCGGGCAAGCCCGTTGCTCTTCGAAGGTTGGTTAGCTCTTTATTAAAGACCGACCTTTGCAAAGCCCCTCCTTTTTGCCCGCGAAAAATGGACTCATCGTCTTCAATGTGGTAAGGCATTGCTACTAAATATTGATCTATCAATTGACGAGACTGGCTAATCCAAGGGATTGAACGCTGCTTCCCGCCTTTTCCAGTGATTATAATAAAGTCAGAATTTTGCAGATGTTTTTTTGTTATCGATAAAGCTTCTGAGATCCGAAGGCCACTAGCATAAATTAGAGTCAGCAAAGACTTATTACGCAAATGAACCCAGTGTGAATCACCAAGCATCTCAATGCTACTTAAAGCCATATGTGCATCATCTTTACTCAAAGATTTTGGTAGCAATTTAGGCTTCTTTGGTGGCTTAATGACATACAGAGCATGGCACTGCAGCCCATCTGTTTTCTCCAGGTGCCTATAAAAACTTTTCACAGCCGACAAAGCTCTTGCATTTGATGCTGGGCTGTAATTATCAGAGTGCCTTTGCGATAACCAGCTACGAACTAACCTTATATCAATGTTTTTAATATTTTTAAACGCACTATTACAATCATTGTAGTAGGACATAAAGTTAACAAAGTTTGATATATCGTTTAAATATGACTCACAAGTATTAGCACTATAATTTTTTTGTATTTTTAAATACTCTAAGAAATTAGTAATTTTGCTCTGAACTTCGGAGTCACATTTCAGCATCATTTACCTATACAAAAGTTGCTAAATATCTCGCCTAGAATCTCATCAACAGTGATTTTACCGGTAATATTACTAATTGCCTGTACTGTCATTCTAATATCCTCAGCAGCTAGAACCAAATCATCTTGAAGAGCGAAACGCTGCAAATTATCCACTGCGTTTTCTAACTGCGCCCTATACCTTGCACGCGTTATTTGAGGAGTATCAGAGGGTGATGCAATTTTTTGCGCAATATTCACTACCTCATTATATAGGTTTTTGACACCCATTTGCTTCTTTATAGATAACTTAATAATCGGCACATTAAACTTCTTGCATTCAGCAAGAATCATATCATTTTCAGGGTTTAAATCAATTTTATTAACTAAAATAATCGTATTGTGATCGACTATCTCCTTAAACAACTCTATTTGTGAATTTTGTTGCGACGAGTCACACATAATAATCTTAATATCAGATTCCTTAGCAACGTTCCAAGCCTTGGAGATGCCCTGCTGTTCAATCGCGTCATTTGAATGATCATTAATGCCAGCTGTATCTTGTAATATTATTGGATAGCCGCTAATATCTAGGTGCCCTTCGATCACATCCCTTGTAGTCCCTGCAATATCAGAAACAATTGCAAGGTCACGTTTCATAAAATTATTAATCAAACTAGATTTGCCAACATTTGGCCTTCCAACAATAGCTAGCTTAATGCCATTGCGCAGCCGCTCACCACGATTATTATCATCTAAATGATGACTTATCGAGTGAATTAGTTCTTGAATATTCTTTTGCACATTAAGCTGCGTAGTTGCTGGTATGTCCTCGTCTGGGAAGTCAATATAAACTTCAATCAACCCCATAATTTCTAATAATTTAACTCGCCACTCTTCGTAAACTCGCTCTAAAGCACCCCCAAGTTGATTTACTGCCTGCTTATGTTGCATTTCAGTTTCTGCTTCGATCAAATCTGCTAATCCTTCAGCTGAAGTTAAATCCATCTTGCCGTTTAAAAAAGAACGGCGTGCATACTCACCAGGTTCAGCCATTCTCACATCATCAATCGCTATCATTGCCTGATGCATCATTTTTATTACTGCGAGGCTACCATGAGTATATATCTCAGCAGAATCTTCACCGGTAAAGCTAGACTTGCCCTTGAAGTAAACAACCATAGCTTCATCGATAAGCTGCTTATTTTTTGGGTTATATATTTTCTTAAAATACATCTTCCTAGCCTCTAGCTTGGCGTAATCATGACCTATAATTTCACTTAATGCCTTGAGCGCATTTGGGCCAGATATTCTAAAAATTGCCACACCAGCCTTACCCGGAGCTGAGCATTGCGCAAAAATAGTGTTCATTATATTACTCAAACAGTTGAAAGAAATTTAATATTCTTATATTATACTATTGATTTATAGTCAATGGAAGTGACTATAGTGTATTTTAGTATAAATTTAGGGCTTTTTTAATAATGAATAAGAAAACAAAAGATATTAATGTTGCATTGAGCAAGTTAAGTTGTCAAATCAGTGATTTCGACTCTGAAATACTAGATTTAATAAAAGCAGAGGAAAGAGGTGAAATATATAAAAAATTTATTTGTCGATTCCTAAATTATATTCCAGTAGATTACAGGTCTTTATCAAAAGCAGAAATGCTAAAAGAATGTACCCTTGATGCTTATAATTTTTTTCAAAACAAGCCTATAAAACAAAGAAAGTTTGTTATAGAAAAAAGCCAACATCAAAATAGTGATTGTATAACAATTAAAATATTAGAGAATAATCGACCATTTATTATTGACTCACTCAATAACTTAATTGCTAAACTAGCTCTACAAACTATCTCTACATTTCATCCCGTTATCAACTGCCGTCGTAATGAGCAGGGAGAGATTGTTGATATATTCGATAAAAGTAACCCAGATAGCGATGAGTCATTAATTTATATCAAAGTAATGGGAAGCTTTAGCGAAAAAGAAATTCAGTCTTTGAAAACAAAAATAAATGATTTGTTGAATCTAGTGAACAAGACCTTTGACTCATGGAACCTATTATTAGAAAAGATGGACCTTATGATTCAAGATATATCCAGTAGCTGTGAAAATAAAACAAAACCATCCATATGTCAGGAAGAGGCTATTGACTTTTTGAAATGGCTACGAGGAAATAATTTTACATTCCTTGGAATGATTAATTACAACACCGACGCAGAAATAACAAGCCAAGATGGTGCAAAAGAAATCTGGCAAAACAATTTGGCTGAAATATCGACAATAATTAACTTTTCTAAAAGTGAGCACTATTCTGATAAAAATGTAATGCTTGGGAAAATTAATAAGGTATCACCCATACATAGAAATACCCTACTAGACTACATTCTAATCAAACAGTTTGATCAGAATGGAAACTACGTAAAAGGTACCATTATTTTTGGTCTTTACGGCACAGCCATCTATTATCAATCAATTAAAAGCATCCCTATATTGCGTGAAAAGATGAATTATGTTGTTGATTCCTCTGGTTTTCCGGTGAATGGCTATAATACAAAAAAAATCAAAAATATTATTGAATCGCTACCACGCGACATATTAATTCAAGTCGATGAAAAAGACTTATACTGCATGTGTATTCATATGCTCTCAAGCATGCGCAGCCATAAACTAAAGCTATTTATACAGCAAGACTGGTCTAATTCATTTGTTAATTTTATAGTATTCATGCCCCGTGAAAAGTTAACCCCAGAAGCTTATAATGAAATTAGCTGTTATTTATCTGATAAGTTTGGTTGTGAAATCATATCAGATAACATTACTGTAGTAGCTCAAGACTTTGCTCATTTATTTGCTACAATAGCCATCAAGGACCAAAAGAAACTAAAATTCTCAGAAGAAACTATGCATCGTGATCTGGTGAACATAACGACTAACTGGTCAGATGATCTACTAGAGGCGTTATCAAATCAGTTCGGCGAGCATGATGGTTCTATTAAATACAGCCACATTGAGCCCTCTTTTCCCGCTGATTACAGGCATAAATTTACTGCCAAGAACGCATTAGAAGATTTAGAGAATATAATCAAATCCTCGTCTTCAAATGATCTTGTATATAACCTAATTCGTAAAGAAGGCGAATATTACCTTAAAATATATAGCCCAAAATCAAGCTTAATATTATCTGAGATACTACCTCCTATTGAAAATTTAGGCTTTGTAGCCATTGGTGAGCAAAGCTTTGCAATTAAAGAATCAGCCTTATTTGGTGCTAATTGGTTGTATGAGTTTAAATTGTCTGTACCCGGTAAAATTAATATTTCTTTTGATATACTAAAACACAATGTTGAAGAGGCTTTAGAAAAAATCAATGCTGGGGATTTAACAAGTGACCCCCTGGGCAAGCTGATTACTTTAGCTGGATTTAATTGGCTAAAAATCAAATTGATCAAAGCCTTAACTTGCTACTTACATCAAACAGAATTTTTATATAGCAAAGATTATGTTTATCAAACTCTAGTTAAACATTATCAGTATTCTGAAATGCTATTTAAATTATTTCAAACAAGATTTTCGCCACAAAATCACTCTAAAGAAGAGGAAAAATATGTATTAAGCGACATGGAGAAATATCTTGATGAAGTCGATAGCAGCGCCGAAGATAAGGTTTTATCTAATATAAAGCTAATTATTGAGGCTATCTTAAGAACAAATTTTTATCAAAAGAGCAACAAGCAGGAGCATAAAGAATATTTATCTTTTAAATTTAAATCAGAGAAAGTTCCTGGCTTGCCTCTACCAATCCCATACGCTGAAATATTCGTATACGCTAAAGATTTTGAAGGCGTGCACTTACGAGGTGGCAAGGTAGCACGAGGCGGCTTACGTTGGTCAGATCGAGGCGAAGATTACCGCAGAGAGGTTCTTGGTTTGTTAAAAGCTCAGATGACAAAAAATACTGTGATCGTACCAATCGGCTCAAAAGGGACATTTTATGTAAATTTCACTCAAGATAATATGAGCAGGGATGACTACATGACAAAAGTAGTAGCTTGCTATAAACACTTTTTACGTGGCCTACTCGACTTAACTGACAATCTGATTAACAATGAGATTGTACAGCCTAAAAATATGGTCATTTACGATGACAAAAACCCTTATTTAGTTGTTGCCGCAGACAAGGGAACCGCTAGCTTCTCGGACTATGCAAATGAAATATCAGCTGAATATAATTTCTGGCTAGGCGACGCCTTTGCTTCTGGGGGATCAATTGGTTATGACCATAAGAAAATGGGGATTACTGCAAAAGGCGCCTGGATATCCGTGCAATCTCATTTCAAAGATAAGGGGCTAGATGTGCAAAACGAACCCTTCACGGTGACTGCTATTGGCGATATGTCTGGTGATGTGTTTGGTAATGGGATGCTTCTATCAAAATATATTAAGCTAGTTGCTGCATTTAATCACCAGCACATATTTATTGACCCAGAACCTAACTATACGACAACCTATCAAGAAAGAGAAAGGTTATTCAACTTACCACGCAGCTCATGGGATGACTATGATCGCAGCATTTTATCTGAAGGCGGAATGATTTATAACCGCTCTGCAAAATCAGTTGCACTAACACCACAAATACAACAGCTATTAAACACCGAAGAAGATAACATAACTCCTGATGATTTGATCAAGCTAGTATTAAAAGCTAAGGTCGATTTAATCTGGAATGGTGGAATTGGCACATACATCAAATCTAGCACAGAAAGCCATGTTGACATAGCCGATAAATCCAATGACTCCTTGCGAATCAATGGATCTGAACTTGGCGCTAGGGTCATGGCAGAAGGTGGTAATCTTGGTATTTCTCAGCTAGGCAGAGTGGAATTTGCACTTAATGGCGGCGCTGTTAATACCGACTTTATTGATAATTCAGGTGGCGTGGATTGCTCTGATCATGAGGTGAATATCAAAATTGCTCTAGATTTAGCAATGAATAACAAAAAAATAACTCAAGCAGAGCGCAATGAATTACTGCTTAAAATGACTAAAGAAGTTGAGGATTTAGTGTTAGTTGATAATCATAATCAGCATTTAGCAGTAACTATCGCTTCTTTATCACCTGCTTTTAACATTGAATCATTTAGTCAGTTAATTAGGGAGTTAGAGCGTAAATGCCTTCTTGATAGAGAGGTTGAATTCTTACCAACTAAGTCTGAGCTAGCGCGTAGGTTTGCAGCTGGGGAGGGAATGACCAGACCCGAGCTTGCCGTATTATTATCATATAGCAAGATGTCGTTTGATAATGACTTATCCGAATCAAAAATTACTGATGACAAATATTTTGAGAAATACCTAATTGAATATTTTCCCAAGACAATGCAAGAGCAGTTTAGAGACGAGATCTTAAATCACCCACTAAAAAATGAAATCATCAGAACAGTGATTACCAATAAATTAGTAAATCACTTAAGTGGCCCGGTGATTAGCGCCATCCAGTCAAATACTAGTGCGCCAATATGCGATATTGTTCGAGCTTACGAAGTAGTGATGCAAGTTTTTAATCTAGATCAACTATGGCAAGAAATTATTGACCTCGGCTCTTCTGTGCCTGTGCAAATAAAGATTCAGATGTTTGCTGATTTAATTAAAATTATTAGGCGTGGTATTAATTGGTTTGTAAGGAATTTAAACGCACCGATCAATATTAGTAAGGTAATCAAAGAATACAGGCAACAAACACAAGAACTATCTGGTCAGTTTGGTTCTATTTTAACAGGAACTATTAAAACAAAGTTCTTCACTAAAATAGCACACTACACCAATGAATGCGTATCTGAAGATTTGGCTGTATCTATTGCAAAACTAGAAGTTTTAGTTTCTGCTTTCGATATTATCTTTATTGCCAATAAGGCAGGCAGCGATAGTAAGAGTGTTGCAGAAACTTATTTTGAATGTGGCGAGAATTTAAGTATAGATTGGTTAAGATATGCTTGCGAAACGCAAGTAAATGATTCATACTGGAATAGGCTGTCTGTTCAAGCATTAAAAGATGATTTTTACGATAAGCAGCGTCGATTAGTTTATTTAATTAGCGTAAGTAACATAAAAAAGACAAATATTAACAAATGGATAAAAAATAATGCTAAATACGCCTCTATTTTTACAGATTTTATTGAAGAAATGAAAATGCAGGATACAATTGATTTAAGTATGATTATTTTAGCCAATAAAAAGCTAGAGATTTTTGTAAGAAAACTAGAAGCAAAAACATGAATTTAAAATTAAGATCCGAACGAGAAAGACAGGGCTATACTATCGACGAGGTATCGGAAATATTAAAAATAAGAAGACAATATCTTATAGGCATAGAAGAAAATAGCTATGAAAATATGCCTGGCAAAACATACATACGCGGCTATATTAAAGTATATTGCAAATTTTTAGGCATAGAGCCTCCAGAATACGACACCAAAGACTCGGTTATCAAAAAACCTTTGATTAAAGATCGAAAATTAAACAAGTATCTGATGGCCCTAATTGCTTTAGTTTTAGTACTAATAACCCTAGTTGCATACGAATACTACCATGACTGCGATGAAGATGAAGCAGATAACATAATATCAAACAAAGATTTAATTTACATTGATGACGATAACCAAACAACATTTAATCGAACTTTCAACTCGAATTGAAGAGAAAGTTGCTAAATTACTTTTAAAAATAGAGAAGCAGCAGCAAACTATCAATGATTTGCAACAGGAAAATATTACTTTAAAAAAGTCTAACAAGCAAACTGTCGCCAAAGTGAAGGAGTATATCAGTGAGCTGGAAAAAATTAGAGCATATTACGCAAATGAAAATATATAATCAAGATTATCAGCTATGTCAGTAATTACTATCGGTATTAATAACAAAAAATTCACTTTATCTTGCTCAGCAGAAAATCACAAACGACTCCTTGAATCAGCAGCAAAACTAGATAGTGATGTGAAAGAGATTATAGCAAATAATAAACATATTTCTTTTGAATTTGCTTTAGTCATGACCGCGCTACAACTAATGGACTTTAAAAACAAAGATATTAAAATTACAGGCGGAGAAGCGGTTGCAAAAATTGAATCAGAGCATCAAAACCAACTTAAAGAAGTTTCCCACGCGCTTAGTAAAATACTATCTCAATAAGTAAAATATATTTTTATACTTGCATATTAACCTTTAATTTGTTATAGTTAACAAATTTTAAACTAAAGGAACGGAAGTTAGTTATGCCAAAAGAAAATATATTATTAATCAAACCAAAAAATATCACACTAGAAAATATCTCTACTTTTCAAGCAATTCCATTAGATCATTTTGATATCTTAGATAAAAATAAAGAGTCGCCTTTAGAACAACAACAAAATCTATTATCTCATAATCATAATGATTTCATAAATGTACTTAGATTTAACAAAGACTTGAAAAACAGCCTTAGTCAAAAATATCTGAACTGCAAACCAAACAAAAAACTAAGTAATTTTCAACTAGTTTTAATTGCAAAAAATACCCTAACTAAGGATCAGCTTAATAAGGTTGAGACGTCGCTCCAAATCTTTAACCAAGACAAGGATAAGATTTGCGAACTAATTAACAAGAAAACAGAATGTGCCGATAAATTGAAAGAGTACAATGATATACACAAAGAATATGATGCTATATCTGAAGAGTATAGAACAAATGCTGAAGGTTGGTTTGAGTGGTTTACTAATATTATTACTTTTAATATATTTTATAATAATAGTGATCAAAAAAATGCTAACTCAGATGAGCATTATCAAAATAAACATACAGCCGAATCCATTAAGTATGTTTTAACACATTTTCAAAACGGGCAAGAGTGGCATCTTAAGATTTCTGTTGATAAATATATAGAAGACCTGAACAACATAATGAATAAGAAAACCACAGAAATGGCCCCTTATCAACTACATAAAGAAGTGGCAAAAGACACAGCATACCTTGAAAAAGCAAAATGTTGTACCACAAAACTACAAACATATAACAAGGAATTAATAAGTCTTTGCATTGAATATAAGGATCTAAAAAAGGAGTTTCCTACCTATAATCCCAAGAATACAGATGATAATCCTGATATAATTACAGAGCCAGAAGACAGCTGGTTTAGTTATATTTTTCATACTATCACTTTTAATATGCTGCGTAAGACAAATAACACCATACAATTTGACAACGACTTGAAACTCAATGATGTTTTAGGCGAAATAGAAATGTTTGATGATGATGCTGATACTTTATTGAGCGGTAATGGAGGCACAGACGCTGATTCAACAAGCTCGTCAGAGTAAGGAGTTAAATCAAGTGGGTGCAGAAGTAATAAGCAACTATATAGTAAATTAAAACAAAGTATTGCAATTTAATTTACTATAGTGAATTAAATTGAAGTCTGAGTTTTTTATAGGAAATATTTTTGATTTAGTGGGTAGCTTTTGACCTTTTGATGCTAACCCATTTAAAGGTAAAAAGGTGATCAATAAGTCAAAAAAGATGAAATAGAAAATGCGCAAACCTCAACTTAATTTACTATATACTAAAAAACCTTATCTTCACGAGTAATCCTTTGCTGACGAATCGTGGTGACTCCAGATCTCTTAGGAATTTTTTACCTCACCATAAGCCTCAAGGGCTCTATTGCGGGCTTTTTGATGATCAACGATAGGCTTTGGGTAGGTTTTGCCGATTTTTATACTCAAATCATTAAGGGTTGAAGACTCTGCTAGCCAAGGTGTATGAACTATTTGATCGGGTAGGTCTGCGATTTCTGGCACCCATTTGCGGACATACTCCCCTTTTGGATCAAATTTTTTTCCTTGTGTGATCGGATTAAAAATACGAAAATATGGCGAAGCATCTGCGCCGCAACCAGCAACCCATTGCCAACCGGCTGAATTATTAGCAATATCAGCATCCAGAAGAGTATCCAGGAACCAATCAGCTCCTTTTTGCCAAGGAACCATTAAATGTTTGGTCAAAAATGAGGCCACAATCATTCGCACGCGATTATGCATCCAGCCGGTATGCCAAAGCTCACGCATTCCTGCATCAACAATAGGATAGCCCGTCATTCCTTTTTGCCATAATTTTAGATGTTCTTTTTCATCTTTCCAAGGAAAGTCAGTGAATTTAGAGTTAAACGGCGCAGATGGCAAGTCATTAAAATGATACAGTAGATAATATGAAAATTCACGCCAACCTATTTCTGCTAAATATCTTTCAATATCATTAGTGTATCCCATTTCGTCAATAGTGTGTTGCACACGGTGCCAAATCTGCGTTGAGCTGATTTCTCCAAAGTGCAAGTGAGGCGAAATGCGCGAGGTCCCGGTGATCCCTGGAATATCACGATTTTTTCCATAACCGTTCATTGCATCTTGTAAAAAATCGCTAATCTTTGCCAGCGCCGCCTCTTCGCCAGGTGACCAATATTCAGAAAACCCTTCTGCCCAATTTGGCTTTGTTGGCAATAAGTTCCAATCATTGATATCTTCGCTTAACTCCAGTGTTTTTGTATTACGTAGCTTAGGTATAGGGATTTCTTTCCGCGCTTCAATGCTACGCAAACACTCTTTCCAATAAGGTGTAAATACTTTAAAAAAACCGCCCGATTTATTGCGCACTTTTTCAGGCTCTGTCAGCAGCGAGTCATTAAAAGTTTTCACCTCAAGACCCATCTCAATAAATAGCTTCTTTAGCTCAGTGTCACGTTTAATGGATTGTGGATCATAGCAACGATTCCAAACTATGGATTTTGCTTGCGTTTTCTTAATTAGAGCAAGTAAGATATCCTCGGCTTTACCACTATGTAATAATAAATTAGCCCCTTGATCTTTATATGATTTTTGTAGTTTTAATAAGCTATGATGCAACCACCAATGCTGAGCAGATCCGACATGCCAGATGGTTAGAGATTCATCGCGGATATAAACCGGCAAAACTGATCCTTCCTTTGAAGCAGCATAGTCAAGAGCTGGGTTATCTGATAAGCGTAAATCCTGTCGATGCCAATATATAGTAACGCTCATATCTTAAGACAAATCAAATTTATTATTATTTATTCTATTGTCAGCAGAATTTATTAGGCTATCTGTAAATCGACCTAATAGGCTGTCTATTCCAAGAGTTTTTTTAAACCAAGGCTGCTTATTTTTTATAGGCTCTATTTTGACTTTTTTACCAAATTTATTATTAATAAAGCTATATAAATCATCAATACCATCAATCAAACCATAATCCAGAGCCACTTGCCCAGACCAAAACTCACCATTAAATAGTATCTCGTCATCTTGGGTTAGTCGATTAGATCTACTATTTTTAACATGATTAATAAATGATTGATGTATGTCTTTTTGGATGCTTTTTACTATATCAATATCTTTTTGTTGCTCTTCCTTAAAGGGATCAAGAACTGATTTATTTTTACCTTGCGTATATACACGGCGCTCAATACCTATTTTTTTTATAGCTTCAGCAAAACCAAAACCTCTTGAGGTAACACCAATACTACCAATAATTGAACTGACACTTGCATAGATTTCATCACCAGCACAAGCCAACCAATAGCCACCTGAAGCTGCCACATCCTCAACGAAGCTATAGACAGGGACTCCTTTTTCTTGTGCTAGGTAAGTTATTCTCTTAGCGATCAATTCAGACTGAACAGGGGAACCTCCTGGTGAATTAATTACCAAGCATACAGCTTGCAAACAATCTTTTTCAAAAGCTTTTGTTATTAGTTTATCCATCGACTCTAGCGTTAATCCAGACTGCCCTATTCCAACTTTACCGATCACCCCCTCAAGACGCAGCACTGAAACGACTGGCTTTGGCTTGAATAAATTAAATGATAGAATAGACAATAATTGGTTAAACTTATTACTCTGAGGTCTGTTATAAACCATCTCTCCACTTGAGGTAAAATTAGCTTTCTCGTTATTATTTTGTATTTTCATTTTGTACTCCTGAACTACTTCCTATTTTATCATCATACACATTTTCGAAAAATTTTCTACGCTTAAAGCTATTTTTTGGTATCTCATAATCACCGCCCATTTCAGATAGCAACAACTCCCGAATATTATTATCTTCCCACTTTACTCTGCCTTTAAACTCTAATTTTACCTTACCTTTAGAATTAACTAAATAAGCAACAGGAAGCCCTGCAATGCGCATTTGTGTTAATAAATGATTATTTTGGTCATAAAAAATATCTAGATATCTTATTTCCTGACGAGCATAGTAATCACTAATAGCTTCAACGCCCTTATAATCTTCAGATATAGCAATTATTTTGAATGGAAGTTTACGAAAATCTTTTTGCAAATTATCTAATTTAGGCAGCTCATCAACGCATGTCCCACACCAACTAGCCCAGAATACTAATAAGATATTTTCGCCTTCATATTCTTCCAGAAATTTTTTATTATTTAAATGATCATAGAAAATAATTTCTTGATCAAAATATTTATTATGCTTGATCACAGAAATTTTTTCTGCACTGGCGCTACTTATAACCAATATTAGCGCAATTATATATTGTTTTATCATGGGATATCATCTAAAATATTTTCAATAATTATCAATATTTTAGATGACCAATTCAATGAAACAAATCATTTTTATAGTTATGGGCTTAATATTACTGTCTGGATGTGGTATTAAAAAGCCATTATACTTACCAAGCGAAAAAATCAAACGACACAAGATTTAAAAAATTACTCAATCGGTAATTCGATGCTAAACTGCGCGCCGATTTCATCTTTACTCCTAACCTCAATGTAACCATCATGTGCCTCAATTGCCGCTTTACACAAAGCCAAGCCAACACCTCGGCCCTCAGCTTTTGAGAAAGAATTTGAGGCCATCTTGAATGGTGTAAAGATATCGTATATCTCTAAAGGTGGAATCCCTTTTCCTTCATCAGATATATTAATCACGATTTTTCCACTCTCCTTATAAGACCAGACCGTGATCGTACCTTGCTCACTAAACTTAATCGCATTTATCACGAGGTTGTCTATCACCTGTTTCATATAATGTACATCAACATGTGCAAGCATATCAGATTCGATTTTAAGCTTGAACTTAATTGGTTTACCGTCAAGATATATCTTCTTGCAACGATCAACACGTTCTTTGATAATCTCTCCAATATTTATAGTCTGTTTATCTAGCTTTACCTGTTTCATATTAAGCGTCATCAGATCAAGCATATTCAGGATCATGGTTGATAGGCGGTTTGAGTTCTGAAATACTTCATCAGATAGCATCTTGAGGTGACTATCTTTCATAGCATCGACTTGTTCCGATAGCATTTCTGCAAAGTTCATCACATTACCCACCGGCAAGCGTAGCTCGTGCGTCACATTATTTAAGATACGGTTTGAGGTCTCATTCAAACGGGCAATCTCCTTCTCTTGCACCACATATTTTTCTTTAAAAAACAATACTTGTTCGTGAGCATCAGTAACTTCACAATCTTTTAGTTTTATCTGCTTAGTCAGCTTTGTAATCTTCTCCTCACGAGTTTGAATCTGCTTCTTGAGTTTCTCAACCTGCTTACTGCCAAGCTTGATCTCACCACTTAGCTTCTCGATACTATCTTGGCTTTGCTCGATATCATCTTGTAGTTCCCTCACGTGGTGCTCTCTTAGTGACACGTTCTCTTTCAGCTCTGAAATTTTATTCTTCATGTCATTAATTGAATATTGCGTGATACGCGCATTCTCCATGTTATAGCGGGAGCTATTATCAAGCTCCTGATATTGCCTTTCTTTGATCTTCACTTCTTTTTCAAGCTTTTCTATCTCGTTATTATTATGATCCAGTATCTCTTTTGTTTTCTTTAGGTCATTATTTCGCTGCAGAATTTTATCTCTTAAATCTCCAATACAGCGCTCATTAGATTGTATTTCTTTGTTTAAATATTGTATTTTTTTGTCCTTCTCCTTTGATTCTACAGTTAATAACCCAATCTTTTTCTCGGTTTCCTCAAGATATTCTTCTTTTGGCTTAACAAATAATATAACCGATATGGCAGAAAGAGCTATTACATATAAAACCACCAGCTCTGGCGATCCTAAATCAAATTTTATAACATAGTCACCATACACAAATTGATAAAGTTTTATACTTAAGTAAAACCCTATTGGCAATGTCACTAATGACATTCTCCATCTATATAAAATTGTTATTACCATAATATTTACAAATGCTAACGACGTTTGCAGTAAGCTAAAATCACTTACTAATACAAAAAAACCACTAAATATGATCAGCATATAAAATAAAGCAATTGGCCACCATATTTTAATGATAGTTTCTTTCACGTCCCGAGAAACACTTAGTGGCCAGATATAATACATCGACATTACAGTGCCAGTAATTAGCATAAACGGATAAATAAAGGATAATATATGGCGCCCTTCATTCAAAAGATTAACATGCGTTAGGTACATAGTAGTTATAGTATATACAATAAAATATACACCAATTTGCATATAAGTTACATCGGTCCTTGGCGCAATTTTGTCAAAAAACCCAGTTAATGAAAAATTTTGTAAATCTTGGAAAAACTTTTGTTTTTGTATCTGCTTTTTTTCTTTTTGTTCGATTAAATATTTTTTATCTTTAATACCAACCCACCCTCCTGGCTGTTTTAATAAATAGTGGCTTGAAAATAAGAAAATAATATTAGTCAACATTGCTAATAGAAAACCAATAACACTTGAAGAGGCATTATCAAAATGTATAGGAAATATTTTCCACAAAATAGTAAATATAAATCCAGCACTCATAGCTATCAAAACTGACAAGGTGCTACTACGAAAACCTAGTATAGTGAAAAAGAAAATTGGAGCAACAACAGGAGAATAAAAACTATTAGCTAATATAATTATATTTAGTAAGTCGTCCTCCACTAAAGACAAGGTGATGGCCCCGCCACCTAGTAAAAATGCAAATAATCTTGAAACTAATATTTCTTTCTCTGTATCTTTATAAAAAACTTTATATATATCATTAGTAAACAAGACAGAGGCAGCATTAACTTTTGAATCGGCTGTTGACATAGAAAATGCAATAATTGCCACTATTATAAAGCCTTTTAAACCAGGATATGAATAATTATTTATTATATATGCTAATAAGTCCCCTTGCTCTATAGTTGGATTCATCGTATAAATCATAAAAGGAATCCAAGCAATAGTAATTTTTACAAAGATCATAAAAATTGCCGCGATAAGAAATGCTTTCTTGATTTGAGATATATTACGACCTATGGCAACTCTTTGAAAATCAGTAGGGTGCATTGTCGGAATGGCAAAATATAAAAATAAAGCAAAAAGACTATAACCCGATGAATTTGCAATATCATTTATATTATATCTTGGATCTAATAACTCTTTTCCAATTTCATACCCTTCACTGTAAAATTGATTCCAAATCACAAAACTTATTAAAGGTATAACGATTCCAAAAGCAAAAAATTGTAGAACATCCGTAAATGTAACTGCTCTGATGCCACCAAAAGCCGAATATATAGTGGCAATACCACCAGCTGTGATTATTGCTATATAGCTTGGTATATGCATAAAATTTGATAGTATATTACCAAATACTTTAAACTGAACTGCTACAATTCCTGATGCTCCCAAACTCCCCGCAATCGCAGTGATTATTCTAATATTTTTGCCATACAAATCTCCCATCGCCTCAGCAATTGAAACTTTGCCTAAAAATTCCCCCATTCTTGGAACACAAACATAAGCCACAAGAACCAATGAAATACTCATGCCTATTGAAGCAAAAAGGTACTGAAAACCGCCTGAATAGGTTTTACTTAGTGTAACCATAAAACCACTACCACTTGCGCTGGTAGCCACAATGGTGGCAATCAAAGCGCCAGTAGAAAAGTTACGCCCACCTAGTGCATAATCTTTAATAGTTTTGACTTTATGTCCATGCCCCATCCCAACAATGAGTGTTAGCATTAGAAAAAGAACTATAATAACTGCATCTAATCCTATCGTTGCAATCCACTCCATAAAAATAACCTTAAATTCTGTATAATAGTAACTAACCCATAAGATATATTAACAAATGATTAATTGCAAGTATTTGTTACATTTTATTTAAAAACAAGCAGTGCCGCTTCAACTTATTTTACTATATATTACGTAGCGCCTATTGTGATGAACCTGATCTCTTGCACCCCAGCCTTTTGCAGTACATTTACGCAGTTATCGCACGTTGCCCCAGTGGTACGAACGTCATCAACTAGCAATACTTTCAAGGTTCTGTTTTGTTTTTTATCTGTATAAAGTGGATTCATACTTATTGAATTTTGAAGATTTTTTTCCCGCTGAGCTTTGTTTAAATTTGTTTGCGCCTTAGTCCATTTTGTTTTGATTAACAAGTCAGGTATAAAAGATACGTTCATCCGCTGTGACAGAGATTTTGCTAATATTTGAGCTGGATTATAACGACGAAAAATACGCTTAAAGCGATTCATTGGAACTGGAGCAATAATATTCACACCTTGAAAATCTTTTGCATATCTAGCAATGATCATCTTTGCAAAAATATCAGCATTCTCTGTTGCATCATTATATTTAAAATTATGAATGATTTTTTTTGACTCCTCATCAAACCTTAGCAAGCTCCTTGCAAGAAAGTATTTTTGTGGGTTAATAACACATTTAGTACATACTAACTGATGTTCGATTTTAAACTCAAATGGGCTACCGCATTTTTGGCAGTAAGGAGAAGATATAAAGTTTAGCTTCATAAAACACTCAGCGCAAATACCTTCATTATCTGAACTTAGTTTCAAGCATGCTATGCACCGATTTGGTAATATATAATCAATAACTCTTTTTATCATTGGTTTATATAAAGCTATTTATCGCCCATGGCATAGCTGACAAACAAGGCTTTTAGCGGCGAAATTTTTTCAATCGCCTTAAAAGCAATTTGACGCATTGATAGTAGGCATCTAGATCGATTAGAAAAAACTCGATTTAAATTATCAGTAATACCATACATAATCATATTATCTTTCATTCGCGCTGATTCATATTGCCGCAAAGAATTCTCTGTGACGCCGTAACTAATGATATTACTTATTAAAGAAGCTATATCCTGAATGCCTTGATTTAAGCCCTGACCCGCTAATGGGTGAATAATATGCGCAGAATCAGCTAGTAATATAATTCTATTTTTCACGAATTTACTCGATAAATAAGCCTTTAACGGGAAAGCCACCAACTTATCAACAACTTCTATTTCCCCTAAAAAACTACCTATATTTTGCTTTAAATTATATAAAAATTCCTGAGGGTCCATCTCTAGTAAAGCGTTTTTTAAATCAGAATCCACAGTCCACACTATAGACGATTTATATTGATCTTTTAGTGGTAATATTGCAAACGGACCACTTGGAAGGAAATGCTCGACTGCGCAAGATTCATGTGGTTTTTCATGCCTTATTGTAAAAGTTATGGCTTCTTGCCCATACATCTTGTCTATTTTTGCAGAAAAATTTTGCTTTGTAGCCTGCGACATATGGCTATTACAAACTAGCAACAACTCAGTTATAATATCACCACCTTTTGAGTTTTTAACACGCGCAGACGCTCCTTCATCAATGATTTGATACTCAACTTGGTCAACTAAATTAATGAGCTTATTAGCGCGTACTAAGGCAAGCAATTCTTTTTTTAAACTATGGTTATCAATTAAATAACCCATTCTTTTTTTATGCTTTGTTTTTTGAGGGGAGAAATGTAGCATGTCATTTGATTTATTATCAACAACATAAATATCATCGATATTACCAACATGTTTGTGAATGCGCGACCAAACTTGAATTTTTTCTAAAAAATCTTTTGAATTGGCGTTTAAAGCTGTTGTGCGAATATCGTGAAGAAAATCTTTGCTGTTTGTATCCTTATTTTCAAGTATGGTAATAGAATAGCCATAGCTAGCTAACGACAATGCGCTTATCATACCACTTAAACCAGAGCCCAATATAACTATTTTACTCTCCATCACAGGAACCTTTATTTTTCTGCTGCAGAAAATATTTTAAATAAGCCGCTGAGGCAATGACACTAAGTAGGAAATATATTATCGCAATATCAATATAAGAGCTATTCACTTGATAGGTGCCTAGCGCGCAAATGAGCAATGAAGCAATAGATGTTCCTGTATTAACCATTAGCAACTTAGTAAATACGTCGTTAATACGCAGAAAGTTGAAAAATACAATACATAATAATATTGCTAATAATATAGATAATATATTTAAGAGCATATTAGCTTGGTCTCACAATTTTTGTAATTTTTTTATCCATCTCGCCTTTCTCAAGCTCATCGCCAAATGAAATATCCAGAGCATGGACTAATAAATTTTTTCCTTCGTTTGAAATAGTTACGGTTCCTGGCGTGATGGTAATAGAATTAGCATACACAACTACGCCTAGATCAGAATCTTGTTCTGATTTAATGGTTTTCAGCTCAGGACGAATGCCTAAAGATTTTTTCCAAGCGATTTTACTTACCTCAAACGCAGAAACTATAACTTCTTTAGCAAGCCACATCAAATATATTATCGAACCCAAAATGTATAATCTTCTTTTTGCGGGCAATATATTTAACTTAAAAGTTATTATTACTGATGCCGTCGCCACTACAAAAGCAAATACCAGAGACTGAATGCTAGTAGTATTAATACCGACTAAACAAAACCATAAACATAAAAAAACTGCAAATATAATTGTTTTATTCATCTTTAAACCTCTTCTATTTCTTTTGTTGCTGATGAAAATGGTATCAGAATAATTCCAATACAAAATAATATTGCAATGATAACAAATACATTATTAATTGCAATTATAAATGCTTCTCGCTCAATAATTTTATTTATCATATCGTATGAGGAAATAGATGGATCTAAAACTTTGCCATATAAAAAATTCTCATACAAGCTCATTATTTCCTGAGCCTTAGAAGAGTTAACTGGCACGTTATTAGCAAGATTATCAGCAAATATCTTGCTTTTAGAGATAATCATACTATTAATAATAGCCAAACCAACAGCCCCCCCTAGATTACGCGTCAAATTATATAACCCGCTTGCATTTGGCACATCTTTTTTTTCAATCATACCAAGAGCTAAGTCATTAATTGGCATAAAGCAAAACATTAGGGCCAGACCTCGCACCATTTGCGGTATAAACATTGCCGCATATTCTGATTCTGCTGTTAAAAAACTATTTAAATAACATCCAAGTGCAAATAATGAGTAACCAATCATAAGTATAATTCTTCTATCAACACCCTTTTCCATCATGCCCGCAGATAAAGGCGCCGAAACAAATTGAAACAAACCAGTGATAATCATAGTAATACCGATTTGCAAAGTATTATACCCCGCGACTTTAAATAAAAATAGTGGCAACAGGTACACCGTCCCGTAAAGCCCCACGCCCAAAATAAACGAATATATACAACCAAATGTAAAATTTTTGTTTTGAAAAGTTCGTAAATCAACAATAGGGTTTATAAACACTAATTCACGATATATTAATAATATAAAGGACACAATGGTGATAATAGTAAGAAAAAATATTTGATTATCTTCAAACCAACCGCGCGTATTTCCTTCCTCTAGAATATATTGCAAGCTACCTAAACTAATAATCATTAATAGCATGCCATATAAATCAAAATTTTCTAATAATTTATAATTAGGCTTATCAAAATCAGCATAAAGAAATACTATTACACACACAAAAATACCAGGAATTATGTTAATTAAGAACATAAAATGCCAAGATACCAACTCGGTAATATACCCTCCTAAAGTTGGACCTATTGTTGGCGCCACTGTAACTACAAGACCAATAATCATTCCAACAGCATTATGCCATTTTTTAGGAAATATTACAAAAATAATACCAAAAGTAGTGGGAATCATCGCTCCTCCAAAAAAACCTTGGAAAGCGCGAAATAAAATCATCGACTCTATGTTCCAAGCAATCGAACAGAAAAAACTCATGATGGTGAAGCCTGAAGCTGCGATAAGATAAGCGACTCTTGTTGATAAAAGTCGGGAGGCAAAGCCGGTTATTGGAATAACAATAACTTCAGCAATAAGGTAAGATGTCTGAATCCAGGAAAGTTCATCACCCGATGCAGCAAGCCCTGCTGCGATAACTGATAAAGAGCTCGCAACGATTTGTATGTCTAATATCGCCATAAACATACCAACAACCATCGCAAAGAATGCTAGTAATATTTTAAACGTAATTTGACTTTCTGATGGTTGCATAATAAAAATGTTACCTTAAACATATTATGTATAAAGTAACATCTTTTATCATTAATTGGCAATATAAATCAGAAAATGGCCTGCATTAATTACTAAATGATATGGCGCTGTTAACCTCACCTGATATATTACTATCAAGCGAATCGTTTTCCGCCTCACCATAATGTTCAATTATGCTAAACACTGAGCCAAGAACCGTATATTCCCCAGCTTCAAATAGGTCATGTATTGCCTGCGATGCTTCCATACCCATTTCCATTGAATGCTGGTTGAGTGGTTTTATTGAAAATAATGCAGAAATATTACCATATACATGGCTCAGAATTATTTGACCAAAAATATTTTGTCCAAACCATTTAGTAATCGCAACTGGCTCTTTAATCAAACCTTTTCCTAAATTCAACCCTTTACTCACTATGTTACTCACATTCAGAGCCTCATAGGAAATAAAGCTATCCGCTTGGTGAAAGAAAATCGACTCTGTAGCACTATACTCAAAAAAGCTAGAAACAAACCCTGCAGCAGATTTAATTGCATTAGTAAACATATTATCTTTAACTATATCAATACCAGAATTTACTATGCTTGCAACATTTTGAACAAGAACATTATCACTAACTGAGTTATATGATTTTATAACTACTGAATTCTCAGATATCATTTGAGATATTTCTTTAAATATATAGCCAACAGCTAAGGTTTTGGCCAAATCAACGACTATCTCTGGAATCTCTAAGGCCACATTCATCGCATGATTATAGGCATCGTCATATTTTTTATAAGAATGCGTAAAACAAGTATCACCGTAAGTTTGTTTATATATTTCTACCTTATCAATAGATTTATTTTTAGATATATCTTGTTTTATAACATCATCACCATTAAAAAAATCATTAGAAACATAATCTAACACTTCAACAGTGTTAGTAACAGCTTTCCACGCCTCTACAACTGGTAACACAACAAATGATGCTCCTAAATACCACATTGCGCCTTGAGGTAAGATAGTTGCTATTTGCGATGCAATTACTCCTGTTCCCACTGCAGAGCCAATCGTGCTCAGCGCCAATTCTAAACCACCACTTAAAACAATTGGCGCACCACCAGCAAATAATATACCGTAAGCGGCTACAGATATCACTGCCAACACTGCAACATTAGAAGCTATGCTGACTATGTTGTCGGCATATTTGAGGGAAATATTTTGCTCCCTTGCTTGTTTTATAGTAATATGTTGTTTATTCATGTTTTTTACTTTTATTAACTATTTTATTTATATATATTAATTATATCTTACTTAATGGTAAAAGTCAATTAATTAGTTGTAATTCGTTAACCATTGATTAACTATTTGTTAATATTAAAAATTGTTTGATAGATGATAGTTAAGCTTGCATTTTGAAGATTAATTAAGTAAATTCTTAAAGTTACACTATTTAAGAATTAAGAGAATTGACAAGGTGAGTGATTTATTTGGGTTTAACAAAGAAGAAAAGCAGAAATCAAGTAGCTATACAGCTAATGATATCGAAGTTTTAGAAGGCCTTGAGCCTGTTCGGATGAGGCCTGGAATGTATATTGGAGGGACAGGCGAAAATGCCTTGCACCACCTTATTTCTGAAATACTTGATAATTCTATGGATGAAGCTGTTGCTGGTCATGCGAATCAAATCACTATTGAAATGCTTGGTGATGGATCGGTGGCGATAAGTGATAATGGACGAGGTATTCCAGTCGACAAGCACCCTAAATTTCCAGAAAAATCCGCTTTAGAGGTAATTTTAACAACCTTGCACTCTGGTGGTAAATTCTCTGACAAGTCCTATGAAACGGCTGGAGGGTTGCATGGGGTTGGAATTTCGGTTGTAAATGCTTTATCGGAGAAGCTAGTGGTAGAGGTTTATCGAAATGGTGTTTTATACAAACAAGAATACTCTAAAGGAAAAGCTTTAACAGAACTTGAAACATCCGAAACCTTAAAAAAACACAAAGGTACAAAAATTACTTTCTCCCCTGACTATACTATTTTTGACAATGAAATCTCATTTGACTCACAAAGAATTTATAATTTAGCTAAATCTAAAGCATATCTTCATAAAGGAATCAAAATTCAATGGTCTTGTGACCCATCCCTTGCGAATGACAAAACTCCTCAGCAAGATGTGATTCATTTTCCAAACGGTTTGAAAGATTATCTTGATACAAAACTAAACAAAGAGCAAATTATTTCTGGCGACATATTCTCTGGCCAAGCCGAAATAACATCAGCAACAATCAAAATCGAATGGGCCTTATGTTGGCATGAAAACGAGAGTTTTGTTAAGTCTTACTGTAATACTATCCCCACTCCTCTAGGGGGCACGCATGAACAAGGGGTTAGAGCAGCATTACTAAGGGCTATTAAAACTTACGGCGAAATGACCGGGATCAAAAAAGTCTCTCAAGTAACAGCAGATGATCTTCTAGAGTCAGCTTGTTTAATGCTTTCTGTATTTATTAAGAACCCCATTTTTCAAGGGCAAACAAAAGAAAAATTAGTCTCTAATGGTATTGCAAAAAATATTGAGTCCGTGTTTAAAGATCATTTTGACCACTGGCTTATTGGTAATAAAAAATCCTCCGACAAACTAGTTGAGTTTTTTGTCGATATTGCAGAACACAGGTTAAGCCGAAAAAATGAGCGTAATGTCAGTAGGAAGACGGCGACACAAAGATTAAGGCTACCTGGAAAACTAGCTGATTGTAGTAATACTAGCTCTAAGGGCACGGAACTATTCTTAGTAGAAGGAGACTCTGCGGGGGGCTCAGCAAAGCAAGCAAGAGACCGAAAAACGCAAGCAATTCTTCCATTAAGAGGAAAGATATTAAACGTTGCAAACTCAACTTCTCAAAAAATATCAGCTAACCAAGAGGTTCAAGATTTAGAAATAGCACTAAATTGCGGGTCTTTTGGCAATTACAACGAAGAAAAACTACGATACGAAAAAATAATAATTATGACAGATGCGGATGTTGATGGGGCGCATATTGCGGCTTTGCTGATGACGTTTTTCTATCTTCGTATGCGTAAATTAATTGAAAATGATCATCTTTATCTTGCAAGACCACCTCTATACCGACTTGTGCAAGGTAGCAAAACTTACTATGCGGCTAATGACGAGCAAAAAAATCGTATGGCAGAAGAGCTTAGCAAGGGCAATAAAAAGCTAGAGATTGGTCGTTTTAAAGGTCTTGGTGAAATGACTCCTGCTCAGCTTAAAGAAACAACAATGAATAAACAAACAAGAGTGTTATATAAAGTTAGCGTCGATGATTTTGCAAGTATTGACACAATAGTAGACGATTTGATGGGCAAAAAACCTGAAAAACGCTATCAGTTCATTCAAGAACAATCTTTAAATAAAAAAGATGGGGAGATTAAATTATATGTTTAAAGCAAATCCTAATTTCATAAAAGCCTTAATGTTAACTATATTGTTAGCAACGAACTCCGCCTTTAGCAAGGAACTAACTCTAGATAAAGATGATGGTAGTAAGCCTGATAGCTATTACTTCAGACAATTTCAGGATGTGTTCCAGAAAATTAAGCATAATTATATGCAGGTTCCAAATCGCCAGGATTTAACAAATGAAGCAATTGATGGAATGCTTAAGTCACTAGACCCTTATTCGGGTTATTATACTGGTGATGACCTAGAGTTTTTCTTAAACCACACAGAAGGCGAGTTTGGTGGCATCGGCGTAGAAATAACATACGAACACGGTGCGATTAAAGTAATCACGCCACTTGACGATATGCCTGCTGATAAAGCTGGAATCAAAGCTGGGGATTATATTGTTGGAGTTAATGGTCAGTTAGTTTCCAATCTAGGCTTTAATAAATCAGTAAAAGAAATGCGCGGCAAACCTGGCACAGCTCTTAGTTTACTAGTTATTCAAGAAGAGGAAAACCAAACTAAGGAAATTGACCTTAATCGAGAAATTATAAAAATAACACCTGTAAAACACGAAATATACGATGACCCAGCTGGTAGCATTGCTTATATTCGAATTGTGGCATTTAATAATCATACTGGCGAGGAGTTAAAAAAAGCATTCACTACTATTAGAGAAAGCCTTAAAAAAGAAGAAAAAGAAATAAAAGGAATTATCCTAGACTTACGCAATAATCCTGGTGGAGTATTAAATCAAGCCGTTGCTGTTAGCGACTACTTCATTAAGCACGGAACCGTAGTATCTATAAAAGGGCGCGATGCCAACAGTGAAACAAGCATGTCCGCAAAAAAACATTCTGTAAAATCACCTAATGTGCCATTAGTTGCGCTAATCAACTCTGGAACCGCATCTGCCGCAGAAATTGTTGCAGGAGCACTCCAAGACCATAAAAGAGGTATTATTGTTGGAACAACTTCATTTGGCAAA
>JBMGNO010000011.1:0-26989 GCA_049739405.1 Rickettsiaceae bacterium | reverse complement strand
TTTTTTGTTGAGATTTTCTTTCAATAGATTCAACTGCAGTGGCAAATAAACCAGTGACTTTACCAGAAATCTTTTCAACACACTGAAGTAATTTTTTTGCAGCTGAGGCTAGCTTCTCTATAGTAGGAATTTTACTTTGCTCTAAATTTTTAAGGTTTTTTAACACATCTTCGGAACGATCCATAAGTTTTTTAATATCTGCATAATCATCGCACTGAACAATATTCTTTCCTCCCAACAGGTTATCAACATTATTAAGATCTGGCTGTTCAGACATAACAATCTTCATAAAAGCTGCAGTACTTTTTAGTACAGTCTTCTTCTCCATATTGCTTAACGACCATTGCCTGTTCACGTCCCTACGCGCTTCCTTTAAAGCTTTTTGAGCTTTAGAGGATAGCTTATTTTTATCATAGGTAACCAACAAACCTTGGCCAATAGATTTGTCAAATCTATCCTCACTAGGTCCTGTCCATTCCTTGAATGTTTTTAAATAATCAATCTTAGGTCCTAGCTTTGTAGTCTCCATTTTAACTACTTGGTCTATAAGCTCATCGTGAGTAAACTCCTTCATGTTTAATTTCTTATATCCTTCTAGAAGATTTTTGGCACGTTTAATCTGTTCTTTTTTTAATGATTCAGCTAGATTTTTATTACGCTCTATATCACGAATCAAACTCGATAATTGTTTAATATTAAATTTTGCTATTATATTATACTCTAAATCAACATTTTCCTGATCACGATCTTGGCTATTATCTACTTGCACCATTGTTACTACTCCATATTTATTTGACAATAATTAATTATAATACATAAAATAAAAGCTGTCTTGTGCAGGGTAGTTTTACTAGCAATTAATATTAATCACTAGTGACATATTAACACATATTAGTGAGTTCACCCGCCAAAAAGTTGCACATGCTACGCATTAGTACTTTTTGCCGAATTTATTTTGCCTATCATTTAAAGGTAAAAAGATGAAATATAAAAGTTTAATTAAGCTTCTTGTCCAAAATCAATCCAAGCGCAGTAGCATCTGCCAAAAGCAGTGATCCAGCACAATAGCCCATATATTAAGCATATGATATTATGGTGCTGGGGCAATAAGCATAATAGCGATAATGCCAGAAAAGTTTCAAACCCTTCGCAAATACCACCGCAATAATAGAAAGATTTTCTACCGCGTTTATTGCATATTTTATTCTGCTTCGCAGCGATAATCGCATATGCAAGGAAAGAAGTTATTGGACCAATGAAACTAAAAATTAGAAATGCAGAATATAGCGCTTTTTCAGGATCCGAGATACCAAAAGCAAAGACTATACCCGAAAAAACTATAAAATCACAGGTGATATCTAAAAACCCACCAAAATTATTCACTGGAAAATTACGCGCCACCGCCCCATCAAGACCGTCACACAGGCGATTCAACAGCAAAAAGATAAAACCCCAAATAAAATTATGACTTATTATCATAAACATCGAGATAATACCTATGGCAAAGCCAAATAACGTCACCATATTGGCCGTAATCTGCATCCGGGATAGTTTTTTACCAATAAAATTCAAAGGCGGGTCGATAGTGGGTCTTAAATGCGCATCAAACATAGGAATAATGATATATTTTTCAACTTAATATACCATTATTCCTATTTTATGCTAGGGTTATTTTTCAGATACCATAAAACCTATTTTTAAACCTAATGCACTACCAGCAAAGACACCAGCAGCAATGCCTACAGAACAGGTAATCGGAGCAAGTATAATAGTAGAAACTAAGGTTAACAAAGAAAATCCATTAGTGTATAATAAAGCACCAACCGTTAAAACGGGCAAACCTATACCTCCTACATATGCACCTAAATATCCTAATAATCCACCCATTGCTAACGCCTGCATAGCCTTATCATTTTCTTGACTAGAATACAGCTTAAAACTATCTTCCTCTTCACCCTCTAAGTCAAACAAATCATCAACTTGCGTATCTTTTGTATCTAAATTTTGGCTATCAAAATCATCACCTGCCATTTGGGCATCAACATTATCAATCATAATTTCCTTCCCTTATTTTGTTAATTTATTTACTCTTCGTAAAAATACCTAGCTAATAGATTTTTCTTCTTCATCGCCTGAGCTATTTATGAAATCATACATCCATTTTACACCTAAACCTAAAGCTAACCCTAATATAGTACCCATAATACATATAATTACATAATTCACATTATAATCTTCTACGCGCTCTGCTGTATACTGAGGTCTACACACACCATTGTAAATCAAAGGGTCTTCTAGGAGGGTTGTAATATTTAGCTTAGTTATTATTAAACCCAGAGATGCACCCATAACAGCATATAAGCTCTTATCTGCATCATGATATAAATTATCATCTTTTTCTTCTTTACCGCTCACACTAAAAAAATCAGCAGGAACTTGTACATTTGTATCTAAATTTTGGTTATCAAAATCATCACCTGCCATTTGGGCATCAACATTATCAATCATAATTTCCTTCCCTTATTTTGTTAATTTATTTACTCTTCGTAAAAATACCTAGCTAATTTTTCACCAGCTTTTGAACCTAATTGCTCACCAAAAACCCGTCCTACTGTCATAATGAATACAGGACCAACAACACAAGCTGTAAGGCTATTAGCTAATAACATCGTAGCACAGACAGCTGCTGTAACAGACATAGCCCCCACAAAACGTCCTAGTTTCTTGCTATTATCAATGATTTCTGGTTCGGTCAATTTACCAAAGTCGTTTACGCCTGAGGCACAGTCACCTGCTTCAAAATCCGAATTAAACTCAGAATCATCACCCAAAGTCTCTATTGCTGCAACATTATCTATAGTCATATCTTTCCACTATTGCTATAAAAAGTTAATAAAGATTAATGTATACTAATTTAATAATATTGTCAATTACCTTATAATAACTTTATTTTAAATAGCGATAATTAGCTTAAGTTATAAAACTTTAATAATTGAAATTTAATTCTTGCCCTTCTTTGACAGTATTCCTAATTCGTTTCATCAAATCTTGAAAATATTGGATATTATGCCAGGTCATCAGCATAGAACCTATAATCTCACCAACCTTAACAGTGTGATGTAAGTAAGCTCTTGAGTAGTTAGTGCAAGCTGGACAAGGACACCCCGCCTCTAAAGGACTTGCATCGTCTGCATGTTTGCTATTTCGAATATTAACCGTACCATTTTTAGTAAAGGCTTGCCCATTGCGCCCTGATCGAGTTGGAATAACACAATCAAACATGTCAACCCCGCGCTTTACTGCCCCAATAATATCACTAGGTTTACCCACCCCCATCAAATAACGCGGCTTCTCAGTTGGTAATAGATCGGGTGCGTAGTTTAAAACTTTAAACATTTCTTCTTGCCCTTCTCCAACGGCCAGGCCACCAATAGCATAACCTTCAAAATCAAGGTCGATCAAATCCTTTGCAGACTGAGCTCTGAGCTCTTCGTAAACACCACCTTGAATAATGCCAAATTGAGCGTATCCTGGCCTTTTAACAAAAGCATCACGAGAACGCTTTGCCCACCTGGTTGTAAGCTCCATCGATTCTCTAGCTTGTTCAAAAGTTGCAGGATATGGCGTGCATTCATCAAACGCCATGGTAATTGTGCTGTCTAGTTTATGCTGTATCTGGGTAGAATATTCAGGCGTTAACATGTGCTTGCTACCGTCAATATGCGAACGGAACTCAACACCATTCTCACTTATTTTGCGCAAGTCAGACAAAGACATGACCTGAAATCCTCCAGAATCAGTCAATACTGGCCCCTCCCAGTTCATAAATTTACGCAACCCACCAAGCTTCTCAATGCGATCTGCACCGGGTTTCAGCATTAAATGGTATGTGTTACCGAGCACAATATCGCTGTCAGTAGACTTCACCGACTCAGGCATCATTGCTTTGACCGTGCCCCTAGTTCCTACTGGCATAAAAGCTGGTGTCTCGATCGGCCCATGCGCCGTTTGAATCGTACCAACACGTGATTTACCATGCTGATGCTTAATCTTAAAATTAAATTCCATATTATTTCCTTGTGAGTAACATTGAATCGCCATAACTAAAAAAGCGCATCTGATTGTCAATAGCGTATTGGTATAAACTCTTCATCTCATTTTGTCCAGAAAAAGCACAAACTAGCATGAACAAAGTGGATTTTGGTAGATGAAAGTTAGTAACCAACATATCAGCTATTTGAAATTTATATCCCGGCGTAATAAAAATATTAGTTTCCCGAGAGCCCGCAATCACTTTTCCATCTTTTGCGCATGATTCAATTGTTCTCATACTTGTAGTACCAACTAAAATAACTCTCCGACCCTCTGCCTTTGCACGGTTAATTGCCTCAGCAGTTTTTTCCGAAATCTCACACCATTCTGTGTGCATCTTATGATCCTCAATATTATTGGTTTTAACTGGCAAAAAAGTCCCCGCACCAACATGAAGTGTTACGAACTCTGTCTCAACGCCTTTTTCTTGCAGGACCTTGAGAAGGTCCTCAGTAAAATGAAGCCCTGCCGTTGGCGCAGCAACCGAACCTCTTGGGTCGCTATAAACATTTTGATAACGCCGATTATCAGAACTATCCTCTTCTTTTCGCTTAATATATTGTGGCAATGGTAGTTGTCCATATTGGTCTAGAAACTCAAATATTGAGATACCTTTAAGCCTGAACTCTATTTCGATTTCACCATTCTCTAGCTTGCTCGCAATAACCACTTGATGCTCACCAAAATCAAACTCATCACCTGTAGATAATTTTTTGGCCGGGCGGGCAAAACCAAGCCATTTATTACTGCCTATAGGGCGATTTAGATTCACCAAAATTTCTTTAGTTGAATTTTTTATTAAACTTAATTTAGCATTGATAACACGACTATTATTAAACACCATCAAGTCGCCTTTTTCTAGGTGATCAACAATATTGTAAAAATCTGTAATCTCATTACTTTGAATGGCTCTGGGCACCAATAATTTTGAATGATCCCTTTTTTCTGAAGGTTCTTGAGCAATTAATTCAGGAGGTAATTCAAAGTCAAAATCTTCTAATTTAGTCATTAAGCTCTTTTTTCATTATTTTATATTTCAAAATTCCATACGATGAAATAATCAGCCATAATATTTCAATTACTACGGAAGCTGTATTCCAATCGTAATATAATGAATATAATAAAAAAATTGAGCCAGTAAAGTTTAAAAATAAATAGCTATCTGAATTAGCGTTAATCTTGCCTATCTGCAGCAATAAAAAAGCTAAGATAACAAATGAAACACCAACCAAACCAACAATATCTGCAAATGTTAAATACATAAAAACCTATAAATAAAAAAAATAGCCTTTCCAGGTTCAATAAACCGAAAAGGCTAAATAAACGTTATGGTACTAGATTTAATGTACTATAGTTTTTGCATTTTCACAACTACGTGCGAAGGATATTTATTCATTGAACCGCTCACAGCATCAACAATAAAACCTGGCCAGAAAAATACATTTACTAAAGACACTTTATCAAAATTTTGTCCAACTGCAACAGCAGTTTGCCTGTAACCTTTTTTAGTACACTCAATGCCAGAAATACCTTTTGATTTGATTACATTAACAGATCCAGGATTTCCCACGACATCAAATCTCATGCCATTACCAGAAAGGACTTGGCATGTTGCGCAGTCAATAAGTTGATTATTTGTATCAACTACTTTTACGTTAATATTTTGATTAGAGCCAGATAAGATCGTAGCGCAAGAAGTTAATACTAAAGCCGATAATACTATTAGAATATTTCTAAACATAATTAATTACTCGTGATTTTTTTGATTAATAATTGTTAATTAGAAGGGGCATCGTAATACATTTTTAATTTATAGTCAACTCCTAAAATCAATACTTGACTATTTTAGTTGGTTAAAGTAGTATAACTCATTAATTCCTAAATAGATTAATGACTAATGATTTTAACAACAAAAAGTAAATATGCAGTAATGGCCATTGTAGAGGTTGCTTCAAACAATATTGATGCTCCCATAGCCTTATCAACTATTTCAAAGCGTAATAATATTTCTCTAAGCTATTTAGAGCAAATATTTTTACAGTTAAAAAAATCTGACATTGTAACTTCTACTAAAGGCCCTGGGGGGGGGTATCGACTATCTCAAACTCCTGATCTTATTACTTTAGAAAAAATTATTGATGCAATGGGCGAGAATTTAAAAATGACTCGCTGCGCTAGTGATAAAAACTGCCGCCAGAATGGTGTGCAGTGCAAAACGCATAATTTATGGAAAGGCTTTGGGCAGCATATTAGGAAGTATTTTGCATCAATTTCTATTGCTGATGTTATAACGGGCACGGTCAGTATATGATATATCTTGACCATAATGCCACTGCGCCACCTCATCCAAAAGCCATTAAAGCGGTTAATGATATCATAAAATCCCCGCTTAACCCATCTTCTATTCACAGCTTAGGAAGAAAAGGAAAATCTATTTTAGAGCAATCTCGCCTGGCTATAGCAGAACTATTAGGCTTTGATGATAATTTCAGAGATTATCAAGTTGTTTTCACCTCAAGCGGAACTGAAGCTAATAACTTAGTGCTGAATAACTTCAAGCCAGAAGAAATATTCATTGCCGCGACCGAGCATCATTCCATCTATAGCTTTAAACAGAAATATGCTAATGTGAATATAATTAGAGTTCTTAAAAATGGCATTTTAGATCTAGATCATCTAGAAGAGCTACTTTGCAACTCCAAGGCTAAAGATAAATTAGTCTCTGTGATGCTTGCTAACAATGAAAGCGGCATTATCCAACCGATTAAAAAAATCGCTAATTTAGCGCATAAATATACAGCTTATATGCATAGCGATTGCGTTCAAGCAATTGGAAAAATGAAGGTTAATATCACTGACCTGAATCTAGATTTTATGAGTATATCAGCTCATAAGTTTGGAGGTATTATTGGCGCTGGCGCCTTAATATATCATACTCCAATTAAAATGAAAGCTTCAATTATTGGCGGAGGGCAAGAGCGAGGAATGCGCTCTGGGACTGAAAACATAACAGCAATAGCTTCTATGGGCGCAGCAGCAGGTGCAGCTAGTGAAGAACTGGATAAAAGAATACAGAACTTCAAAAAGCTGCAAGGTTTTCTAGAAAAAGAGGTGCAAAAAATCACACCAGATATAGAAATAATTGGTCAAGATATTGACCGCATACCAAACACATCGCTAATAATCAACAACAAAAAAGCTGCGCAGTTGCAAATTATTAACTTTGACCGGCAAGGTGTTTTTATCAGCTCTGGCTCCGCCTGCTCTTCTGGTAAAGTTGGTAAATCACACGTATTAAGCGCAATGGGATACTCTGATGATCAAGCTAAATGCGCAATAAGAATTTCATCTGGGGTAAATACTAGCGAGCAAGATATAAAAGAATTTTTAACAATATATAAAACATTAAATGAGTAATAATATGGATAATCTAGAAGCTTTGAGAAGTAAAGTTTTTAACGGCGATCGTAAAATGCCAATATATTTAGACAACCAGGCAACAACACCAACTGACCCAAGAGTTGTTGAAGCAATGGCACCATATTGGACCAACATATTCGGCAACCCACACTCAAGAAGCCACTCCTACGCTTGGGCCGCAGAAGAAGCTTGCGAACTAGCGCGCAAACAGGTGGCAAGCCTGATTGGTGCAACTGAAAAAGAAATTATTTTTACCTCCGGAGCAACCGAGTCAAATAATATGGCCATCAAAGGGTTGGCAGAGTTTTATGGCGATAAGAGAAAGCATATTGTTACTGTAAAAACTGAACATAAATGCGTGCTCGACACTTGTCGTCACCTTGAGCAAAAAGGCTTTAAAGTAACGTACCTACCCGTTCAAGCTAACGGTATTATTGATCTTGACTTACTCAAAGAAACCGTAACAGAAGAAACTCTGATGGTATCCGTTATGGCAGTAAATAATGAGATTGGCGTTATCCAACCACTCAAAGAAATTGGCGCTATTTGCCGAGCAAAAGGAGCTTTCTTTCATTCGGATATCGCGCAAGGATTCGGTAAAATTGCAATCGATGTTAATGAGTGTAATATTGACCTGGCTAGTATTTCTGGGCATAAAATATATGGACCAAACGGCGTAGGGGCTATTTTTATTCGCAGAAAACCAAGAGTAAGGCTTGCACCAATCATCAATGGCGGGGGGCAAGAAAGAGGCTTTAGGTCTGGAACCTTAGCAACACCTTTAGTCGTTGGGCTTGGTAAAGCAGCTGAAATTGCCCAACAGGAAATGGTAAAAGATCAAAAACATGTTAAAAAATTATTTAACCGCTTTGTTGACAAAATTCAGTCTCATGCTGAGCAAATACATTTAAATGGCGATCGCGAGCAACGCTATCATGGCAATGCTAATTTAAGCTTTTCCTATATTGAGGGCGAATCAATGATTCTGGCAATCAAGGATCTTGCAGTATCGTCTGGTTCGGCTTGCACATCATCATCCCTGGAGCCTTCTTATGTGCTAAGAGCCCTTGGTGTGGACGACGCAATGGCTCATACTTCGATTCGTTTTGGTTTCGGACGCTTTACCACTGAAGAAGAAGTGGATTACGCAGCAGCTCTGATGCTGTCTCGAATAAATAAGCTAAGGGAACTTAGCCCGCTTTGGGAGATGGTTCAAGATGGAATTAACTTAGATGAAATACAATGGGCAGCGCACTAGGCAAAGCTTTATAATTATGATATGATAAGATAAAATATAGAGGATAACATGGCATATAGCAAAGAAGTAATCGATCATTATGAAAACCCACGTAATGTTGGTACTATGGATAAAAATAATGAGTCAGTTGGCACTGGCTTAGTCGGCGCACCGGCTTGCGGCGATGTATTAAAGCTACAAATACAAGTTAGCGAAGATGGTACTATCACTGATGCCAAATTCAAAGCTTTTGGTTGCGGATCTGCCATCGCTTCTAGCTCATTAGTAAGCGAGTGGGTGAAGGGTAAGAAAGTAGATGAAGCATTGGCAATCAAAAATACTGAAATTGCACAGCATTTATCATTACCACCAGTAAAATTGCACTGCTCAATGCTTGCAGAAGATGCAATCAAAGCAGCTATCGACGACTACAAAGGAAAGCAGAAGAATGCTTAAGAAGCAGGTAATGTCTATAACAGATAATGCAGCAGAGCAAGTTCAGTCTTTGCTGCATAAACGCGGCAAACCATCGGCTGGCATTCGTATTGGCGTTAAATCTGGGGGGTGCTCTGGACTAAAATATTTTGTTGAATATGCTGACTCCAAAGGACAATTTGACGAAACTATTGAGGATAAAGGGGTCGTGATTTTTATTGATCCCAAGGCTTTGATGTATCTGCTTGGCACTCAAATGGACTATGTCGAAGAAGAGTTCAAGTCCGGCTTTACCTTCACTAATCCCAATGAAAAAGCAAAGTGCGGTTGTGGCAGCTCATTTAATGTTTAAACCACTACTTACCTAAAAGGATATGGATTTAATTCACTATATAGCAGGTCACCTAACAAATTGTATATGTTCACGTAAGCGGCTTAAAACCTATCAAAGTTTTTATAAATTTAACAAAATGACCCACTTTTGTCACCCTGAATTTATTTCAGGGTCTATATACTTTACTTTTAGATGCTGCTCATGAAATGCGGCAAAGCCAAACAAGTTCAGCATGACACGTTTTATTAAATATTTTTTCTTTCGCGCCACTCACGTGAACACATACAACAAATTAGGATCTTAGGTCTGGTTATTAAATCAACTACATCGAAAATAAACTATATAGGACTTTTGACTTATAGAGGTTATTTTTTAGCATCTTAGTTTTTAAGCCATTGTCCTGAATCAACTATGTTTTTGACAATACTACTTAGCTGCTTTCTTAGCTTTATCCTTTTCTTCTTTTTCAGCAATGAGCTGTTCTGCTTCACCTAAAGTAAGCTTAAACGGATCAAGGGATTTTGGAATAGAAGTAAACTTATTTTTATGCTTAACGTATGGTCCAAATTTACCTATTCCCATATTAATTTCTTCACCAGTAGCTGTATGAGTACCAATAAACAGTGGTAAACTTAGCAACTTAGTTGCCAGCTGCAAAGTCATATCTTCTGGTTTCATACCAGCAGGCAAGCTGCTTCTCTTTGGCTTTGGAGCTTTAGCTTTTTTCCCTTTCTTATCGCTGGAGGCATCTTCTGTTTTTACGGAAGATCCATCGCCTAGCTGCACATACCAACCATAAGGGCCTTTTTTTAAAAAGATGATTTCCCCATCTGGATGACTCCCAAGTTCTTTTGTTGCATCACTCGCTGAAACCATTTCTGAATCGTTAGAATCTGCATTTGAATGAACTGGCTTTTTAAAAGTACACTCAGGGTAATTATTACATGCTAAGAAAGATCCATACTTACCCAATTTAAGGCTCAACTTACCATCTGAACATGAACCACATTTCTTGTTTTTCTCATATTCCGGGGTGCCGCTTTGTCCAAATAAATAAAAATCCAAAGACTGCTCAACGTAACTAATAATCTCGGAAATATCTTGCTTACCAACTTCATCTACATTACTATTAAAGCCATTCCAAAAATTATTCATTAGTTTTTTCCAGTCAAGCTCTCCTTCAGCCACTTCGTCAAGCTCATCCTCTAGTGAAGCTGTGAAGTCATACTCTACGTATTTTTTAAAAAATCCAATTAAAAAAGCAGTGACTAAACGCCCTAAATCACTTGGGTGAAAACGCTTTTTCTCGACAGATACATATTTTCTATCTTGTAGCACTGAGATAATTGATGCATATGTTGATGGACGGCCAATACCAAGTTCTTCCATCTTTTTAACCAAACTTGCTTCAGAAAAACGAGGTGGAGGCTCGGTAAAATGTTGTTCCGGTTTTATTTTTTTGGTCGTTAACTCTTCGCCTTCAGATAATTTAGGTAATATTTTACGTTCTTCATCTACTGAATCATCCTTGCCTTCTTGATATACTTTATAAAAACCATCAAACACTATAGTAGATCCAGTTGCCCTGGCTTGTAAATTCTTATCACCACTGATTAGATCAGCACCAACCATATCAAGTAATACATTTTCCATCTGACAAGCAATCGTACGCTTCCAAATTAGATCATATAAATTTCTCTGATCCTTATCAAGCGCCCCTGCGATCTCTGATGGAATCAAAGAGATATCCGTTGGCCTGATTGCTTCGTGCGCTTCTTGTGCATTTTTTGACTTAGACTTAAATACTCTTGGCGAGCTTGGCACATACTTATCACTATATTTATTTTTTATGACTGAGCGTATGTCCTTGATAGCATCTTGCGCTAAAGTGACACCATCAGTTCTCATATAGGTAATCAAACCAATAGTTTCACCATTAATATCAATACCTTCATATAATTTTTGCGCTACCTGCATCGTTCTTTTAGCGCCAAACCCTAGTTTTCGCGACGCCTCTTGCTGCAACGAAGAGGTAATGAATGGTGGGGGCGGTGTTCTTTTCTGTTGCTTTTTCTGAATCGCTAAGACAGTGAAGTCTTGCTGATTAATTTTTCGGACCAATTCATCAGCTGCTTGCTGATTGTTAATCGAAAATTTATCTAACTTATCGCCATTAACATGGGTCAGACGAGCAGAGAATTCATCTTTTGAACTGTTTAGCATGTCCAAAGTTATATCCCAAAACTCGCGGCTTTGGAATTTCTCAATTTCATTTTCACGCTCACAAATCATCCTTAAAGCCACTGATTGCACACGTCCTGCTGAGCGACAACCAGGTAATTTACGCCACAATATTGGCGATAAGGTGAAGCCTACTAAATAATCTAAAGCCCTTCTTGCTTGCTGCGCATTTACAAGGTCATCATCAATTTTTCTTGGGTTTGCAACAGCTGCAAGAACTGCTTTTTTTGTAATCTCATTAAATGCAATGCGCTTGAACTGATCTTCGCTCTTAAATATCTTTTTCTCACGCAAAATTTCTGCCACATGCCATGAAATCGACTCTCCTTCACGGTCAGGATCCGTTGCTAGGTACACTTCATCAGATTTTTTTGCTAATTTAACTATTTCGCTAACATGCTTTGAAGATTTATCAGCAATTTCATACTTCATTTTAAACCCATCATCTGGTAACACTGAGCCGTTTTTTGATGGCAAGTCTCGAACATGTCCAAACGAAGCTATAACTTTATAATCATTACCCAAATATTTATTTATTGTCTTCGCTTTTGCGGGGGACTCTACTATTACTAACTTCATAAAAACTCAATATATTAACGAAATTTTATTTCCAGCTTGGCGCATAACACGCCCTGCTAATTCTAATTCTAAGCATATAACATATATTACTGATAAAGGCAAATTTGTCTCGCTAGTAATTTGCTCAATACTTACTGGCGAGCTAGACAAAGATTCCAAAATTAACTTTCTATCCGAGTTTGCTATATTCATATTGCCAACACCTGCAGGAAAGTCAAAATTATTATTATCTGAGTTTTCAAACAAAGACTTTTGCATTTTCTCGAAGGATGGAATATTTTCTATAAGATCTTCGCTGGATTCAAGTAAATAAGCGCCATCTTTAATTAACTTATTTGAGCCCATACACCTTGGATCAAGTGGAAATCCTGGTACTGCGAATACTTCACGGTTAAAATCTAAGGCAAAATTTGCTGTTATTAAGGAACCTGATTTCAGGCCAGCTTCAATAACCACAGTAGCAACTGACATCCCTGCAATAATCCTATTTCTTTGGGGAAAATGCTGCGCCAGTGGACTACTTCCAACGGGAAGTTCAGCAATAATTAAACCTTCTTGCGCAATAGTTTCAAATAGCTTCTTATTTTCTAATGGATATATATGGTCAATACCACCTGCTATGACTGCTATTGTGCGTCTGGTGCTAGCTTGATGAACAGCAGTATCCACACCGCGAGCAAGGCCAGAAACGGTAACAAAATCATTACTCACTAGATCTTTGGCAATATTACCAGCAAATGAGCGAGAATTAATGGAACTATTACGAGCTCCAACTATAGCCACATTCTTTCTCGAATTTAATAGAGAAATATCACCTTTATAGCTCAAAATAGGTGGAAAACCAGATGTTTGCTTCAATAGCTCAGAATATTGATTATCTTTATAGGTAATCAGATTTGCACCATGTTTTACCAATAAATCTATTTCTTTCTCTGCTGCGCTTTTTGCAAATATTTTAATTGGCTTTGCACGACCGCCTTTTTTTGCAAAATCAGCAACATTATCTAATGCAATTTTCGCGGACCCAAAAAGCTTAACTAAGTTAAAGAAAGTTTTGGGCCCTACATTTTCACTACGAATCAATCGCAATATACTTATAATATCTTCAGAATAATTACTTCCTGTATTTGAGGTAAATAAGTTCATAATATTCTAAAATAACTAACTCTAATACTTAAAGCTTATCAGCGTTGGATGCTAGATAATCAGCCACACCTTCTTGTGTTGCCTTCATTGCCTGATGGCCTTTCTGCCAACCAGCTGGACACACATCTCCATGCTGAGTGTGGTGATCCAAAGCATCGATCATTCTTAAGGTTTCATCAACATTACGGCCCAGTGGTAAATCATTCACAACATAGTGACGAACAGCAAAATGATCATCAATTAAGAATGTTGCACGATAAGCCACACCATCTTCATTAAGAACATTATAAGCTTCAGCAATATCTTTATTTAGGTCAGAAATCAATGGGAACTGAATATTACCAATACCACCTTTATTAACTGGCGTATTCTTCCAAGCATGGTGTGAAAAGTGAGAATCAACACTAATGCCAACTATTTTCGTATTACGTTTTGCAAATTCACCAAGCCTTTTATCAAAAGCAATAATTTCTGAAGGACAAACAAAAGTAAAATCCAAAGGATAGAAGAATATTATTCCTTTACCACCTTTAAAATATTCCTGCAGATTAAAGCTATCATTAATCGAATTATCAGGCATAACTGCTTTTGCCGTGAAATTAGGTGCATCATGACCAATCTGCGCTCCAAAATGAGTGAAGTTTTCATTAAAATCCATAACCAATACCTTCTTGAGTTTATTAAATCAATTGAAACTGTTATTACTATACTAATTATTTTATTAAATCAACACTAATTATAATTGTTATAGTAAATTAAGTTGAATCAAGCAGGATCTTCTGCATCTGAATTTGAACCATCTCCAGTTAACTCCGCACCATCATTACTTAAATCAGAAGAAATTGTATCAATAATTCTTTCCTCATCAGTTTTTTCAGTAGGCTTAGAGAATAAGCTTATTATTTTTTCTTTATCACCCGCTGCAGTACAATTATTTATAGCATGATAAATGGCCGTGTAACCATCTTTATCTACTATATCTGAGTCAATATTACATTCTTTGACTAAGAATTTAATCGTATCTATATGACCATTTCTTGCGGCAAGGTGAAGAACTGTGGAGCCATAATTAGTTCTTATACTTGGGTTGACATCACATTCTTTGACTAAAAATTTTACTACTTCTATCTGACCAGCTCTTGCGGCATAATGAAGAGCTGCCCAACCAAACTCGTCAACTGCATTAATACTAGCTTCATTTTCCTCTACAAGTAATTTAATAAAGCTTATTTGACTATCTGCAGTTAGTTTTTCCCTTGCTGTGTGTATTAACAAGTCATTTAAATCATCTTGCGTTAAATACGACCCACCTTTGCCAATTATCCACTTGTACCACTCTTTTTCTTTTTGTAGCAACTCTTTAAACTTGATGTGATCATTATCAGTTATAGCTGCTTCTAGCTCTGATAATTTATCGTTTTTTTCTGATTGACTAAAAGTTGAGTTATATATTAGTGCAGACGGTATTCCAGTCAGTACCAAGGATAGCCCAACTAGCAGCGCCAAAGTATTAAAGTTATTGTTTGACATAAAGATTCAATTGTTGGTTTTTCTTAATTTACATTAATATAAATACAAGTCTTACAATTGTTAATTTAAATAATAAGGCGCTGCTGAGTTATATAGTAAATTAAGTTGAATTACAAGTAAAACAAGCTGCTCTGTTATGCATAATAATCGATTATATTTAAACAAAAAGCTTCACTATTTTTAACAACATTAGATAACTGAGAAGCGCCTTCATTCCCAATCTTACTACCAGCAATAGACAACTCTTCTAGTTTTGTATTATTCTCACAAAGTTGCACTATAGTAAATTAAGTTGAAGTTTGAGTTTTTTATAGGAAATATTTTTTGATTTAGTGGGTAGCTTTTGACCTTTTGATGCTAACCCATTTAAAGGTAAAAAGGTGATCAATAAGTCAAAAAAGATGAAATAGAAAATGCGCAAACTTCAACTTAATTTACTATAATACCGCCATCGCTTTGCTATCTATCCCAATATTTTCTAGAGAAACCTTTTCAAGGTTACTATTTTTAATACCATTTTCTAGTATCTTGCATCCTTTATTACGGTAATAAACTGAGAATCCCTTCCTTCTGAATTAGCTTTTGTATGATATTTTGTTTGTATGTATCCAGAATGCGGTTTACTATAGTCATCATGCAAAAGCTTCAAATCACTATCATTAATCAATAAATTTTTGGCTAAGTCAAAGTAATCAGTAATATCAGAAGCAAATGAAATAAATCCGCCCGACTTTAATACCCTTTTGAAAACAGAAAGTCTCGCTGAGTTCACTAGGCGCCTTGGTAAATATTTTCTCTTGTGCCACGGATCTGGGAATAAAATATAGATACCGTCTAATGAGTGATCTGGCATGTCTTGTAATATTAGGTTCACATCATCTGGCCATACCATAAAATTCTCAGATTCTATGAGTTTTAACATGTTGGCCACTCCATTCATATACACTTCTGCGCCAATATATAAATTTTTAGGGTTTGCAGATGATTGTGAAACAAAATGTTCTCCCATACCAAATCCTATTTCTAAAATTTTTTTACTATACTGACTGCCATTCAGCTTATTTGAGCTGTATAAATATTGTGGTAGTTTTTCATCAACCATCTTCTGATGAATTGGCGTTAACTTGCGCCCTATTCTTCTGGCAAAAGTTTTGTTTAATTTATTTGAATAATATTTTTCTTTATCGTTCATAACTAATTGACTAATATAAAATACCATTTCCAAGATAAAAATCTCAAAAATGGCACTATAACTCAAATAGCTAATTTAATCTATTAAAAGGTTTTATAAAATTATTGCTAACTCAACATTTGGCGTATCTTCACCAGTCAAAGCAGACTCCATTACCTCCTCAACAAAGGCTGGTATTTCTTCTGGTAATATTTCAACATAACTCTCTACCCAATATGTTAGATAGCCTTCTAATGCTTTACAATCTTTTTCATCTAATGTTATTTTTTCTTCTAGACTCTCCATTGAACACCTCGTCAATTAAATATTAATATGTGAACATACTCACATATTAATATTAACCTTAACAAATAACTTAATCAATTTATTCCACTAATAGTAAAACGATTTAATATTACCTTAGCAGCATTTATGCCAACACTCTTAGAATCAGCTAAATCTACAAGCTCTTCATAGAACTCCATTTTACTGCCTTCAATATTAGATAACATATATTTAGTTTGAATTTTTTCTCCTTGAATCACCGCATAAGCACTCATTGGGGTACGGCAACTAGCATCTAGATATGTCAAAAAACCACGCTCCGCCTGGGCAACTTGAAATGTCCGCATGTGATTAATAAATAAGCATATTTCATTTATTTTACTGTCGCCTATACGATTTTCAATACAAATAATACCCTGGCCTGCAGCAGGTAACATCACGTTTTCATCTATTGGAAAACAATGTTGAGAATTGAACAACCCCGCTCTTTTTAGACCCGAACATGCTAAGATAGTTGCATCAACTTCACCTTTTTGCAGCTTTGCTAGCCTAGTATTAATATTACCCCTAAATTGCACAATTTTCAAGTCTGGACGCATTTTGTTAATTAGCACTTTCCTGCGCACAGAAGAAGAGCCAACAACAGACCCTAATGGTAAGTCAAAAATAGATTTATATTTATGCGATACAAAGCAATCTCTTGGATCTTCGCGCTCTAAAACCGCTGACACTTCAAGACCTTTTGGCAAAACACCTGGAACGTCTTTTAATGAATGTACGGCAATATCTATTTCATAGTTTAATAATTTTTCTTCTAGCTCCTTTAAAAAAAGAGCTTTTCCGCCGATGTCATAAAGATTTTTGTTCGTGATCTGATCACCTGTAGTCATGATTGGTACAATTACGCATTCAATATCAGGAAATACGGTATTAATTTTTGCGATAACCATTTCTGTCTGGATCATCGCTAACTTACTTTTTCTACTACCAATTCGAAGTTTCATATATTTATATCATTTTAAATGGTGACTTAATAAAAAAAGTAGAATTACTAATCTGAGCTTTGCACCCTAATACAAATGGATGATTTTCCAAATGCCCAATCCTATCGGTTTGGTAGCATGGCACATTTTCTAGATAATCTGCAATAAATTGATGCAAACTATCCTCAAAAAATTGATCTGTTTGCGAAAAACTGCCAAAAATAATAGCACGAATATTTTCAAAAGCGCCGTAGGCCTGAAGCTGTAACAACATACGATGGACCTTATAACCAGGCTCAGCTACATCTTCTATAACCAAAATTTTACCCTTAATATTGGGTGATAATTTACTGCCAATCATGCTATTATAAACTGACAAATTGCCACCAGTTACTTCAGCTTCTATAGAATCTTCATTCTTAGCAAGAGCATTCAAGGATATTAGGTTATAAGAATTTTCCTGACCAGATAGTAAGCCAAATAAATCACTCAACGTGCTAGTAAAATTTGCACTGACCATTCCATGAATCGACGGCATTTTATAGCTCTGATTGAATAATAAATGCAACGCTGTTATATCACTAAATCCTATTAATATTTTTTCTCCTAAGGGCTTGATATTTAAGGATTCTAGGGCTATTTCCCCAGAACCATAGCCACCACGAAAAGCCGCAATGATTTTGACTTGCGGATCTTCTAGCGCCTTCTTTAAATGCAATGACCTAATATTTTTATCAGCCGCTAAATACCCTAACTTGTTTTTAGTAAAAATATTATCATAATGCTTGCACTTAAAGCCCCGATCTCTAAATAGCTTAACAGTGTTTTCTAATTGTTTGAAACTAGCCTCAACATTCATGCGCCCTTCTTGATCACGCATACCAGAACTTGGGGCAATTATAATAACTTTATCATTGGCGCGGTCTATAGAAATCATTTATCAAAATATCCTTAAGGTTTAATCATCACCTACTTTAAGAGCGGCAATAAATGCCGATTGTGGTATTTCCACGTTTCCCACATTACGCATTCTTTTTTTACCAGCTTTTTGCTTTTCCAGCAATTTTTTCTTTCTAGAAATATCACCACCATAGCATTTAGCTAAAACATCTTTACGCATAGCTTTTACATTTTCACGAGCAATAATTTTTCCACCGATGGCAGCCTGCACAGCGATTTGAAATAACTGTCTTGGTATCAAGTCTTTCAAACGACCACAAAGCTCTCTTCCTCTTGATTCAGCACGTGATTTATGAATAATGATTGACAACGCATCAACAGGTTCGGAATTCACAAGAATCGATAATTTTACCAAATCGCTTTGTTCATAATCGCTCATCTCCCAGTCAAAACTCGCATATCCTTTAGTGCAGCTTTTCAGACGGTCGTAAAAGTCAAACACCACTTCATTTAAAGGTAATTTGTACACGAGCATTATGCGCCCAAGAACGTAGTTCATGTCCACTTGCACCCCGCGTTTATCAGTGCATAAAGCCAAAACTGAGCCTAAATATTCTTCTGGCACCATAATCGTTGCTTTGATCCATGGTTCATACATTTTCTCAATTTGCTGGACATCTGGGAAATCAGCAGGGTTATGAATTTCTTGCACTTCACCATCTTTCATATGTATTTTGTATATTACACTTGGTGCTGTTGTAATTAGGTCTAAATCAAACTCACGATCTAGTCTTTCTTGTACAATTTCTAAATGCAAAAGACCTAAAAAACCACATCTAAAACCAAACCCTAAAGCGGTCGAACTTTCTGTTTCGAATTGTATGCTTGAATCGTTCAAACTCAGCTTTTCTAAAGACTCCCTCAATATCTCAAATTGCGAAGCATCTGTTGGGTAAAGGCCGCAGAAAACCACTGGTAAGCTTGGCTTAAATCCTGGCAAAGCTTTTAACGATAATTTATTATCTTCAACAATAGTATCACCAACCTTACAATCAATAGTCTTCTTAATTGAAGCTGTAATAAAACCCACCTGCCCTTCACTTAGCTCATCACACATCACTTTTTTGGGTGTAAAATAGCCTACATTATCAATGCTATAGGATTTTCCAGTTGAAAGCATTTTAATCTTTTGTCCTTTCTTGACCTTACCTTGGAAAACACGAACTAGAATCACCACCCCTAAATATTTATCATACCAACTATCTACCAACAAAGCTTTTAATTCTTCTGGGTGCTCAGACTCCAAATACTGATTTTTTGGTGCAGGTAATTTTGTTACTACCGCTTCTAACACCTCTTCAATACCAATTCCACTCTTTGCCGAAGCTAAGATTGCTTCACTTGCATCAATACCAATCATATTCTCAATTTGATCTCTAACCATTTCTGGTTCAGCTGCAGGCAAATCAATCTTATTAAGCACTGGCGCTATTTCATGATCATTATCAATTGCTTGGTAAACGTTTGCCAAAGTTTGCGCTTCAACTCCTTGACTAGCATCCACCACAAGCAACGAACCTTCGCATGCCGCTAGTGATCTACTAACTTCGTAGGAAAAATCAACATGACCAGGAGTGTCCATCAAATTAAGAGTATAAGTTTTACCATCTTTTGCTGCATATTCTAATCGAACAGTTTGTGCTTTAATAGTAATTCCCCTCTCGCGCTCAATATCCATTGAATCTAGAACTTGCTGACTCATTTCACGCTTTTGCAGACCACCACAAAATTCAATGAGACGATCAGCCAAAGTCGATTTACCATGATCGATATGTGCAACAATTGAAAAATTACGAATTAAGTTTTTATCAGACATCTGGAATTATACTATTTTTATATTACAGTGCATTATATAAAATTCTTTACCATTTAACAAGCAATACCAGCATTAAGCCAAAATCTTAATTCAGAAAGACTCAGTCAGTAGTTTTAGAAAGTATGTAGAATGAAAAAAATTATACAATAAAGTTACATTAGTTATGATTAATGTTACCTAATCCATAAACCAAGTAGTAATTACTCACAAGGGCGTTTTTTCTAGTCAATAACTAACCTTTTTATAGTCATTTAGCATATCAATGTAAAAATCAGCTAATTTATCTGCTTGCAACAAGAATATATTATACTTATGATTAAATTATTAGCGCACTGTTAATCATAGGATGATTAGTAAAGTGATATATAAAGCAATTTTCAAATATAGAGTTTTAATTTATGGCATTAGACATTAAATACAATAAAAAATCAGAGCTATATAACAAACATTTAAACACTTTCAATGATGTTAAAATAACTTATCGCGAAGTTGATATCATAGCTTGCGTTTTGCATAATAGGGGCGAGAAAAAAATAGCCTCTATATTAGACATATCGCCAAGGACCGTAAGCAATCATATTCGTAATATTATGATTAAACTTGGCCATAATTCACGCGAAAACATTATTGATTTTGCAGAAAAATCTGGAAAACTAAATTACTTTAAAGAATATTATTTTTACCTTATATTAGATAATGAGTATCATAGATCTTTAAATAAAATCAAATTATTAGCCAACAAGGCTGGAATAAATTACAATATAGTTGATGAATCAGCCAACAAGGATTACGACTTTATTGAATACTTGAAAGAGGACTTAAAAAGAGCTAACTTTAACCTAAGTAAAAGCAAAGAAACCTTGTTATTCATAGTAACAGATAATATTGAAAATATTAATTTAGCGCAGTATAATAACCAGCAGCTCATTGTTATAACTACTAACACTATTCACTATAACTCTGAAATTAAGCATGTTAAATTTAATCATGAAAAAGATTACCCCCTTTCCGTAATAGAGCTTATTATGGCTACTTTGAATAATGAACTTGTAAAAGAAATAGCGGCAAACTTTAGAGAAGAGTTTTTTATTATTCAAAATTCATGGAACAACCAAGAAAGCGTCCATATTAAATCCATAAATAATGATAATAGCTTTTTAATTAAAAATAGAATAATTGTACAAGTCATTGTTTTAATTAGCATCCTTTTATGCGCCACTTTCTGTTTTAAATATTCTTACCTTCGTGTTAACGAAAAATTTAAAGTTAAGTCAAATTTAATATTGCCTAGTGATAAAACTTTACTAAATAGAGACGAAATATTAAAAAAAATAGATCAAAAATTTTCAAATCAAAATAATATTGAGATTGTAACGTTAATTGGCATTGGAGGGGTAGGAAAAACGACAACAGCTCGTGAATACGCAAAGAAATATGGTAATACTATTGTTTGGGAAGTTAATGCTAGGACAAAACAGACCATAGCAAACTCTATCCAAAATTTAGCTTACGCTTTATGCCAAACGCCTCAAGAGCGTAATTTTGTTAATCAGATTAACAGTATGACAGAGCTAAGCACCCGTCAAAGCATGCTATTTTCCTTTTTAAGTAAGATATTTAGAGCTAACCCAAACTGGTTACTAGTTTATGATAATGTTGTAGAATTTGAGAATATTTTAAACTACATTCCTCATGACAAAAACAACTGGGGAAGTGGAAGGATTTTAATTACCACGGTAAATCACAATATATCAAGTAATTATAACATATCAGAAGAAAATATTATCAATATAGGGGAGCTAACTCCTGAAAAATCATATGACTTATTTAGCAAGATTATCTCGTTGCCTAAGGACAAACTCGAGCTCTGCCTAAAGAAAATTCCTCCTTTTCCACTCGACATATCCGTTGCTGCTCATTATATTAAAGAAACAAACATTGATTGTAATCAATATCTTAAGCACAATCAAAAACCCCAAGAACCATTTATTACCGCTCAAACTAATATCTTAAAAGATAAAGGCGGGTATAATAAAACACGTTATGACATTATATCTATGTCAATTGATTTAATTATGCAGCAATCCCAAGACTTTAAGGATTTATTGTTTCTTATCAGCACCATTGACTATAAAAATATACCAAAAGAACTACTTTATAATTACAAGGACCAAATTACTGTAGATAACTTTTTGCATGAATTAAAGAAATTTTCAATTATCAATCAAACTAATACGAAATGCCACGATACGTTTTCAATTCACGCTAGTACGCAAGAAATTATGACTATGCGCTTCCAAAGTGGAAAATATTCAGTTAATACTCCAATTCAATTAAGGCGAATTGCTCAATGCCTAAATAAAACATTATCTTGCATAATAAAAAGTAGTGATATCAATAAGATGCACTTATTTATTCCACATTTAGAGCTTTTTATTAACTACAAATCATCACTAAGTGAATATGAGAAATCAAAATTATATAAACATTTAGGGTTATGTTATTTTACTATTGGAAAATATAAAAGGTCGTTGAAATTTTTAACAAAAACCTATTCCATATATCAAAATCATTACGGCAAAAAGCATATCAGTACAGCAAAGATCTCAACGCAAATTGCTGCTATACACAGAAATATGGGAAATTTTATAAGAGCCGAAACTCTATTAGAGAGAGCTCTGCCAATATATATTCAACATTATGGAAAAAACCATGAAAATACTGCCTGGCTTAACATCTGTTTAGGCGGGGTTTATCGAGTAAATGGAAAATATATTAAGGCAGAGAAATTTCTTCTAGATGGACAAAAAATTAATTTGTATAGAAAAGATGAGCTGAATATTGCTAAGGCTAACATATATATTGCTGCGCTTTATAAAGCAATTGGCCGCTATCAAGAATCTGGGGACAAACTCCAATCATCGCTAAATACATATATAAAGTTCTATGGAAACACTCATCCAAAAACGGCTTGTGTTTCCATCAGACTTGCTAGTTTTTATCGAACTATTGGTGAATATAACAAGGCTGCTGCTCTGCTTGAGCAGGCAAAAGATGTATATCAAAAATATTTTGGCGAAGATAGCTTAGAAATGTCTTGGTGCATTGCACATATAGGAATATTGCATAAAAAGCGTGGTTATAATCAATCAGCAAATGATTGCCTTCAACAGAGCCTAGCTAGTTATAATCGGCATCTAAATAGTGATAATGTTATTGTTGCTTGGGTTAAATATAATTTAGCATGCGTTGAAATGAATTTCAAAAATTATGTTAAAGCAACTGAGTTACTCAATGATGCAATAAAAATTTATAATAAACAACATAAAAATAATATGATTAAGGCATCTAGCGCCTACAGGGAACTAGGTCGAATACGATTAAGAACAGGTGATTTTGCCGAAGCTAGAAAATACTTTCTATATAGTTATGAAATATTTAATAGTTGCAGCCACCCAGAAAAGTATAAATCTCTTGAACTACTTGCAGATCTTGCATTATCCACTGCTGAGACAACATTAAATAAGCAAGAAAAGATGCTACACATACAAACAGCAACACAATATTTGAAGAAAGCTATAGATGTAATAAACCCTATGTTTTCTGAAAACTCTGCTAATTTGCAGAGAATTAAGGTTAAATATAATTTGTGCTTAAAAAAAGAAGCTATGAACTAACTCATAGCTTCAAAGAAAAACTTTATATAAGCTTACACTTGCTCAGTTAAAGTTATAATTTCACCAGTCATTTCTAATGCTTCTTCAATATCAGTAGTAGCAACAAGAGCTAATACATCCGCAGTTGGATCTTTTGCTATTGCTTCTTCAACATCAGTAGTATCAACAAGAGCTAATACATCCGCAGTTGGATCTTTTGCTATTGCTTGCTCAAGGTCAATATCTTCTTCTTTTAAGCCAACTGTTACTAGCACTTTATCAATAGCTTGCATCGCCATTTGCTCCATAATTGGTAGGCCAAAGTGAAGTAACATATATGGTAATTCAATAATTTTATCTTTTGCTGATCTACCATAACTATCTTCATGATTAAACGCATCAACAACTGCCGATTTCAGACCTCTTGACTGATCTGCATCTGTATTAATTTCATTAATAACTGCAATAGTATCTTCATCAAACCCATGATTCTCTGGGTGATCAATAATATCATTAATCTCATCTTCATTATTAGGCATTACGTCATAGTCAAGTAGGTGTTCTAAAATAAACTTTGCTACATCATCAATTTTTGAGTTTTCAAGTCTTATTTTTGCAATTTCCTTAATATTTTTATATAATCTTGTTTTAAATCCCCAATCCACATTACTAAGGAAAGAACTATGCTCTTCAGCTAGACCATTATCCTCTGGAGATGAAAAAATATTTTCAATTTTATCTCTAATTTTTTTACCTTCTAAAGCTTCTTTATATTTTGTAAAAACTGCTTTAATACCTAATTCACGTTTATGACCGCTTAATCTCTCAAACATATAAATACCTTTCTTTAATTTTGTTAAAAATCACTATAGCTGTTTAATTTAAACTAAATAACTACAACACAAGGACAACCCTTGATAATAATCATTATGAAGTAAACAAGTTAATAAAAGATTAAATAATAAACTATTTTCAATGAACAGGTTACTTTATGCTAATAAACGTTGATATTATCTTGCTTACCAATTAATTCAGACTTATAATATCTTTGATAAATAACAACTATTATTTTATATGCAGCACATCACAAAGTTTTTTAAACATAGCAAGACTCAATCATTTTTACTGGCTTTTATAAGCGCCTTATTCTTCACTTTGCTTATAACATATCACTCAAATGATCCTTCGTTTAATTTAAGCAGTGATCAAGAGCCCTTGAATCTATTATCCTACCCCGGCTCTTACTTAGCAGATTTACTATTTCAAGGCTTTGGTTTGTCGGCATTTATTATACCTATATGCTTCTTTTTTTGGAGTCTATCTTTATTTTACAACGGAGAACTAGCAAATAAGTATTTTCGTATCATTATGATGGTATGTACAATATTAGCCTTATCTGTTATTTGGCAAATTTACGAGGTTAAAACAGAACAGGTGAATTATGGTGGCTTAACTGGCATGGGGCTAGTATACTTAATAAATAATAATCCTTATCATGATCTATACAATGAGTATACCCCTACTATTTTAATATTCTGCACTCTTTTGTTTTTACATGGAACTTTTTTAATTAGTTTAAAAATTTATTTAAATTGCATAAAACAAACATTTAGCTTAATTATAGAAACCCTTTCAAAACTTGAACTACGAAATCGTCTTGGGTCATTCGATAATGCAAAGGCTTTTCATGAATCAGGAGAATTTGACCACTTTCATAACTCTAAAGAACCTGAAAATTCTCAAATTGAACAAAATTCTTTTCAGAATAAACCAAAAGCACAAAAGAAAAAAAACTACTCTAATAGCCAATTACCTTCTGCAAAGCCAGGAGAGCTGCCAGACCTAAACTTGCTGGAAATAGATGAAAATAAAGCTGTAAAGCCTCAATCTAAAGAGGAGCTCAGTAAGAAATCACAAGAACTCCTTGAGGTATTGGCTGACTTTGGGGTAAAAGGTAATGTAATTGCCGTGAAAGAGGGTCCTGTCGTTACGATGTATGAATTTGAACCAGCCGCGGGGACTAAATCCTCTCGAGTAATTGCCTTAGCAGACGATATTGCCCGCTCTTTATCAGCTATCTCCACTCGTATTGCCGTAATACCAGGGCGCAATGCTCTTGGCATCGAACTACCTAATAAGCAACGAATGTTCTTTCGCTTACGAGAATTAGTCGAAACTACTGAATTTCAGAACCCTAAAATATTATTACCCATAATTTTAGGAAAAGATCTAGCGGGGAACCCTATGGTAGCCGACCTTGCTAAGATGCCCCATTTATTAGTAGCAGGTACTACTGGTTCTGGTAAATCAGTAGCGATTAATACTATGATTATGTCGTTATTATACCGATATACTCCCGAGGAATGCCGTATGATAATGATTGATCCAAAGATGCTGGAATTGTCAGCTTATGACAATATACCTCACCTAATGACCCCTGTAGTTACTGAACCAGGCAAAGCTATTGTTGCTCTTAAATGGGCGGTTAAAGAAATGGAGAATAGATATCGCCTGATGTCACATTTAGGGGTTCGAAATATTGCTAATTATAACTCTAAAATACAAGAAGCTATCAAAAATGGTGAAATTTTGCACCGTGAAATACAAACAGACTTCGACTCTGAAACTGGTAAGCCAATTTTTGAAAGAGTTCCCTTAGAAATGAACAAAATGCCTTTTATTGTAGTGGTAGTTGACGAAATGGCTGATTTAATGCTTGTAGCGGGAAAAGATATAGAAACATCAATCCAAAGACTGGCCCAGATGGCAAGAGCCGCTGGTATACACATTATTATGGCAACTCAAAGACCCTCTGTTGACATCATTACCGGTGTTATTAAAGCTAATTTTCCGAGTCGCATTAGCTTTAAAGTAACTTCAAAGATTGATAGCCGAACTATTCTTGGCGAGCAAGGGTCAGAGCAGCTTCTAGGGATGGGCGATATGCTTTACATGGGTAATAGTTCCAGAATATTGCGCGTACATGGACCATTTGTTTCTGATAGTGAAGTAGAAAAGGTTACTAGCTTCCTCAAAACTACTGGAACGCCAGAATATGTGTCTGCGATTGTAGAATCAACCGATGATGAGGATAACAACAGTTC
>JBMGNO010000010.1:0-27306 GCA_049739405.1 Rickettsiaceae bacterium | reverse complement strand
GTTGCATTTGTTTTTCATCAAGGGGGTAACGAACCCAAGTGACCAAACCTTTATCAATAATATTAACAGATGAACGGTTCAGTATTTTATAAACATAATGACGCTGCTTTGCCGAAAAGCGAGCGTGAAAATTCTTATCAACTAACTCACAAGAAACTACTCCAACCGTATGCTTACGAGCAAAATAGTTAATAGAATGCATTAAACGACGAGGTTCATAAAATTTCTCAAGATCAAAATGAACTACCTGGCCATAAGCGTTAACACCAGCATCGGTTCTTCCGGAAGCCACTGCATCTACTCGCTCTTTACTAAGTGCAAATATTGCTTCTTCTAAAACTTGCTGCAGGGATAGGCTCTCTTTCTGCTTCTGCCATCCACAATAACCAGCACCTAGATATTCTAAAGTTACTTTGTATCTATTCAAAATTTCTAACTATTATTTGAACCACTTAAAAAACTCATCATTTGCTTTGAGCGCACTGGGTGCTTAAGTTTTCTTAGCGCCTTTGCCTCAATCTGCCTAATTCTTTCACGAGTCACATTAAATTGCTGCCCCACCTCTTCTAAAGTATGGTCAGTATTCACACCAATACCAAAGCGCATACGAAGCACCCTCTCTTCCCTTGGGGTTAGAGTTGAAAGAATCCTCGTAGTTGTTTCACGTAAGTTCGACTGGAACGCAGCATCACTTGGTAATACTGCATTTTTATCTTCGATAAAATCACCAAGATAACTACCGTCTTCATCACCTACTGGGTTTTCCAAACTTACTGGTTCTTTAGCAATTTTCATCACCTTTTTCACTCTTTCAACTGGCATTGATAAGCGATCAGCAATTTCCGCTGGAGTTGGCTCATAACCTAGTTCTGAAAACATTTGCCTTGAGGTGCGGATAATTTTATTAATGGTTTCGATCATATGTACAGGAATTCTAATAGTCCTTGCCTGATCAGCAATAGACCTAGTAATTGCTTGCCTAATCCACCATGTTGCGTAGGTGGAAAACTTAAACCCACGGCTATACTCAAACTTCTCTACCGCCTTCATTAAACCAATATTCCCCTCTTGAATAAGATCAAGAAACTGTAGCCCTCTATTAGCATATTTTTTTGCAATCGAAATTACTAATCTTAAATTAGCTTCAATCATCTCTTTTTTAGCTCTTGATGTCTGGCGATCACCTTTTTGCACCAACTTAACAACGCGCTTAAATTCTTTCACTGGTAGCAACGACTCTTGCTCTACCTTTTTAAAAGCTTGCAATGTTTCATCAATAGCTTTACTTTCCTCTTCCATAAAAGCTTGCCAAGACTTCTCTCTTTTAGAGCTAATCGCCTTAATCCATAAATCTCCATAATCAGAATCAACATATTCTTTCAAAAATGAAGCTCGTTTAATTTTATATTTTTCTGCAGAATTCATTAGTCTCATTTCCTTAGACAATAAACCTTCATTCACTTCATAAATATAACCTAAAATTTCTTCTACCCTAGACGCATTAAAATGTAAAGACGACACCTCTTTAGAAATTGATTGAATTAATATCTCATAACGCTCATTTTCCTTTAAGGATCTGGTCCTATTATTTTCGTCTGAGTAAAATTCTTTGATTTCCTTTAAAGCTTCTTCGCATAAATTAGCAATAACTTCCATTGTATCTGTTACAGAAGATAATAATTCGCTTTCCATCGCTGCAATTGATAAATTACTATCTTGTTCTATCTCTTCAGACTCTTCGTCTGAATCTTCTTCGGTTGAGTTTTCTTTACCTTCTACTTGAGAGTTTTTAACGCTTTCACCCTCCTTATCGTCTATTGAGTCTGGAGCTATATTATTATCAACAATATTAGCCTCCAAATCAATTAAATCACGTAGTAGTATCTTTTCATTTGCCAAATCCTCGAACCATTTGATAAAACATTTCATAGCGATTGGCATCTCACACAAAGAATTAACCATCAGAATTTTTCCTTCATCGATGCGCTTCGCAATCTCTATCTCATCTTCACGAGATAGAAGCTCAACACTACCCATATCACGTAAATATAACCTCACAGGATCATCTGTTGAACCTAAATTTTCGTTTTCATCCTCAGTATTTTCATCAGACTTATTATTAAAAATAGTTAAGCCTTCATTGACGTTAATTTCATCATCTGATTCATCTTCAATAATATCTATGCCAGCATCTGAAAACTTTGAAATTGCACTATCTAGATCCTCTACAGAAAGCTCTTTGTTGGAACCAATCGACTTATTAACTTCTTCGTAAGTTACAAATCCTTTTTTCTTACTTTCCGTTACTAGGGTATCAAGCTTTGCTTCATCATCTTTCGTTAGTTTACTATCTGCATTATTGGATGATTTTTGTTTTGGCTCAGCAGAAGGCGAAGACATTAATAATTTGCCAACTTTTGCAAAATCTTCTTTTTTTAAATTTTTTTGCAGGATGAATTTTGTAACCTTCTCAATAGCGCTTTCAGTAAACTCCCCAACATCTAGCAGGCCTTTGATTTGTTTAAGAGATTTTGCATCAAACCCCTTATCTTTTAATGCACCAACTATTTGAGTTACCTGCTTGGATGTAAATTTAATTTTTGTTTGTTTACTCATTATTTTTGTTCCTTATTACTAAAAATAAAAATTATCTAACTAAAAAATTTTCGCTTAATTTTTTTAATTCTACCGATACTCTATTGATTTCTTGCAAATAAGATGATAACCTCACCTCAAGAGAGGCTTTATCTAGGCGTAAAAGCTCTACATATTCGTTTTTTAAAATTAACAAATAATGCTTTTTACACAACCAATGTAAAAATGCTTTTTTATCTATCTCTAATTTATTAACAAAAATATCTCGCAAGAATAAATTTTTCTGCTTTGACAATAACTCAAATACGCCAGAAAATCTACTGTTTTTTAAATTAACTGACAAAGATTCAAATTTAGGGTTGTCATTATTATTTAAATAATCAACTAGGTGCAACTTAAACCCTTCTAACTTAGGCTCACTTAGACTTATTTCTAGGGACTCTTCGTCTACGAACTCAATAAAATATAATAAAAATGCACAAATAGCATACTCTAAAAATTCAATCTCTGAGTATTTAGCAAAAGACCTTACTTCTTCACTTAGTGATGCATTATGAATGCCACCCCCCTTCTTGCGACGAATAATATTATTCCAAACCATGTCGTTAAAGTAACGCCGGAAATTCGCCTGTAAGCCTTTATCCACAATCTCACTGCAATATAAATGAAATTTTCGCTCCAAAGCAGCGCGTGACTCGGCTTTTTCAAAATTTTTACCCACATATTCATTGCGCCATATTTTCTCAGATAAGGCGATGCGATTATCCACATAATATGCAAACGCATCAGCCCCTTCCTTTTGAATTAAATCATCCGGGTCACAGGATAAAGGCAGCTCTATAAACGAGACAGACTTCACTGATGATACGTTTGGTAATATCATTTGAATAATTTTATTTGCAGCTCTTTTACCCGCTTCATCACCATCTAAACATACCACTATTTCATCGCATGAGCCCCATAATTTATCAATATGGCTTTGTGTCACAGAAGTACCTAAACTTGCTACTGCATGATGAAAACCCGCTTGATGCAAAGCAATAACGTCCATATAACCTTCGACTAAAATAGCATAATTATCTTTATGAAAATACTTATTGGCTAAATTAGCACCAAACATTATTTCTGATTTTTTAAATAACATCGTCTCTGGAGAGTTTATATATTTAGGCATCGCCTCACCAACCGCCCTTCCTCCAAATGCAACTATTTTGCTAAAACTATTTTTAATTGGAAACATGATCCTACTATTAAATATAGGATATACACGCCCACTATCACGCTTACCAAACAAACCAGATTGTAGTATTTCAGGCTCAGAAAAACCTTTTTCATAAAGCATTTTCTCTAATTCATTTCCAGAGGGAGCATAACCAATGGCAAAATCTTTAATAGTAGTTTGTTTGATGCCTCTTTGCTCTAGATAATTCTTGATTTGCACATTTAAATGATTAACAAAAAACTCATTTGCTATTTCTAGTAGATGTTTTACTCGATCTGCAAATTCATATTTACGCTCTTCTTCGGCTGTGACCTTGGGGATTTCAATACCATTATCTTGAGCAATTTGAATTGCGGCGTCTTTATAACTAAAGCCTTGAGTTTCTGAAATAAATCTTATTAAATCACCGTGCGCACCACAACCAAAACAATGATAAAATTTCTTAGAATCATTGACCGTAAATGATGGAGTTTTTTCATTATGAAATGGACATAAACCACTATGCTCTCCACCTTTTTTAGTAAGAGAAACTCTCTTTCCAACTATCTCGGAAACTCTAACCGTATCTCTTAATTTATCGTAAAACCCAAACGGTAATTTCATATTTATTTAAAATATTAAACTTAACAAAACAACTGATGATCCATATGTTAATGGAATAGAGAAATTATCATTAATTTGCAAATCCTTTGAAAAAAACTCTATTAATGTAGTAAGAATACAGCTAAATACCATAATTCCAAAATTAGTACCATAAGGCTCTATAGAGCACGAAAAAACACTAATCGTTACTGAGGAAACGAAAAATGCTAAGGCCCCTTCGATTGACTTCCCATTATATAAAGGATTACCAAAACGCATGCCAATAATTGCAGCAAAACAATCAGAAACTATCAGAATAAGCCAAGAATTAATAGCTAATCCTTTACTAAACAAGATACAGCTAAGTAGTAGTCCCATGGCCATATAGCTAGATCCACTTAGTTTATTTGCTTGACTTTTTTCGCTATTACGCATCATAAAGCTAAAAAAATTATCTACTAGCTCTTTAATTTTTATATTAGAATGCCTATATGTATCTAGGAGGAGAGTTAGTGAAGAAATAGTCAGTAACAATATACACATATTTAACTTGGTTGTGAATATGTATAATAAAGGGAAAAATATTGCACACAAATGAAAAAATTTGCGCTTTATTTCAAAGTTTATCTGATCATTATTCATAATTATTTAACTATAGCGTATTTGACAAAATATCAGTGTATAAATATACTCTCAATTTGAAATATAAACAAGAACTAATAATGAATAAGTTTCCAATCACACCTGAAGGGTATGAAAAACTAGAGAACGAGATCAAAAACCTAAAATACGTACAAAGGCCAGCAATAATTGAAGCAATATCCACGGCACGTGAATTTGGCGACCTATCTGAAAATGCAGAGTACCATGCAGCGCGTGAAAAGCAAAGCTTCATCGAAGGCCGTATATTAGATTTAGAAGCTAAGTTTTCGCGCTCTGATATTATTGACATATCAAAATTAGAAAATGACAGTGTTAAATTTGGCGCTTATGTTAAAATAATCGACGATGAAACAGAAGAAGAAAGCGTTTATCAAATCACTGGTGAGTATGAAGCGGATATCAAACAAAAGAAAATATCAACAAGATCTCCCCTAGCAAAAGCCTTAATTGGTAAATCCCTTGGAGATATAGTCGAAGTATCAACGCCAAAAGGGTTTAAGGCATTTGAGGTGTTAGAAATTAGCTTTAATAAAATTTAAAAAATTAATTGATTTTATTTAAAAATAATATATATTATTAACTATAGATTAAACAGTTTGAGTTAAGATATGTCGAATTTGCCTGTAATTAGCGTCGAAAGTAGCTTTACCTCATACCTTAAAGAGGTCAATAAAATTCCTTGTTTAACAGAGGAAGAAGAATTTTTATACGCCAAAAATTATCTAGAAAAACACGACTTAGAAGCCGCTCACGAGCTAGTCAAAAGCCACTTAAAACTTGTAGTAAAAATTGCCATGAGGTATAAAAATTATGGCCTACCAATTAACGATGTGGTTTCTGAAGGAAATATAGGGCTAATGCAAGCTGTAAAAAAATTTGATCCCGACATGGGCTTTAGGCTATCCACCTATTCAACATGGTGGATAAAAGCTTCGATCCAAGAATATATCCTTAAATCTTGGTCTTTAGTGAAAATTGGCACTACAGCAGCACAAAAGAAACTATTTTTTAGCCTAAATAAAGTTAAACACAAAATAGTTAAGGCTTATTCGCGCGATGTGCGTGAAGATGATTATGAAGAAATAGCTGAGCAACTAGGCGTCACAACAAAAGAAGTAAGCGCCATGAATAGTCGCTTATCTGGAAACGACTTATCTTTAAATTATACCATCAGCAATAATGATGGCGACGACCAAACCGAGATGATTGATCTTTTGCCGGCAACAACACCTTCGCAGGAAGAAGACTTAGCTCAAAAACAAATTTCTGTTAATAAAGAGCGTATATTACGCGATGCACTAGCAACACTTAATGAACGCGAAGCTGCTATACTGGTTGCTCGCAAGCTAAACGATTCCCCTTCAACACTGGACGTGCTAAGTGAAGAATATAAAGTCTCAAAAGAACGCATTAGGCAGATCGAAAACAAGGCCTTTGAAAAAGTTCAAGCTTATATGCTACAGCGCTTTAATAATGACGGGCAGATCATCGACATATCTTAAAAAAAGGCGCGTCTAAAATATTGTACAGTTAGATTAACGCCTTAGAAGAAAAATAAAATTAATTGTTGATTTTTTGATACAAGTTCTGTAATGTGTTTCTTACAAATCATATTGATTTTTTACAAATATGGCCAGGTAGCAAAGTGGTAATGCCGGGGACTGCAAATCCTCTATTCGCCGGTTCGATTCCGGCTCTGGCCTCCAACAACTGTCTAAATATGCTCTACTTAGACCAATTTATCGAAACCTTACAAGCAGAGAGAGGGGTCTCGGGTAATACCGTTACTAGCTATAAAAAAGACTTGGCTGATTTTAATGATTTTATCAAAAAAGGGCAAAACAAGGACCCAGCTTTAAACAGCACTGATATTCAAAATTTTATTGGTTACTTAAGCCAAAAAAAACTTTCACCCAGATCTATTCACCGTAAAATCTCAACTATTAAAAGTTATTATAATTTTTTAATTAGCGAAAATTATATTCACAATAACCCTACTTTAAATGTTGATTTGCCTAAATTTTATAATAAGATGCCCTCTACTCTGTCCATTGAAGAAGTGCAGATATTGCTAAAATATTGCATCTCAAGCGAGTCTCCAGAAGGAATAAGATTATCCGCAATGATTCATCTTCTTTACGCTAGCGGATTAAGAGTCAGTGAGTTAGTCACAATTAAAACTATAGCGATAACAAGCGGTTTGGAGGAGCTATCCGTTAGAAGCTCGTTTACGGTTCGGGGGAAAGGCTCAAAAGATCGTCTTATTATTATAAGCGAAAAAGCACAAGATGCTCTACAAAAATATCTAGCCATACGCGGTAAATTTGACCCAAAAAATAAAAGTCTGTTTTTATTTCCAAGCCACTCAAAAGAGGGACATATAACAAGGCAATACTTCGCTAAAGAGCTCAAGAGAGTCACTCTTCAAGCCAAACTAGACCCAGAAAGAATATCTCCCCATATCCTAAGACATAGTTTTGCTACGCATTTACTTGAAGGTGGGGCTGATCTGAGAGTCATTCAAGAATTATTAGGTCATGCGGATATTGGCACAACACAGATCTACACTCATATTAATTCAAAACAACTCAAGGATACTTTAAAAGATTTCCACCCTTTAAATAAAAATTAAGAAGAAGAGCTGAAAAAATCATTTTGCGTTAATCGGGGGAAAGGAAAGATAAGTTTTTCCAGCTCTTCTAAATTAAGGCGCGTAATTACACCTTAGATTAAAGATAACATATAAATAACCCGTGTCTAGCAAAAAATAATATTTTTTAAACCTTTTTTGTAAATATCAATCATATTGTAAATTATAGCAAGTCAGTAACGAGGCTTTATAGCCTTAGTGCCACCATAATCTTTTGTTAAGGCTAAAAGCATACCCATAGCAATACTTATCGCTATAGTAGAAGACCCTCCATAGCTAATAAAAGGTAAGGTCATTCCTTTTGTTGGTAATAAATTCATCGTTACACCAATATTGATCATAGCCTGTAGTGCAAGCTGCGCGACCAAACCAGTCGCTGCAAATTGTACAAATGTGTCTTTTTGATTTTTCAATTTCATTAAGCTACTCACTGAAATAAAAGCAAATACCAAGATAATAAATATCGAAATAATAGCACCTAGCTCTTCAACAGCTACTGCAAATATAAAATCTGTATGCGAATCTGGCAGGCTTTGTTTAACCGACCCCTCCCCTGGGCCTTTACCGTAGAAGCCACCTTCTGAAAAAGCCAGAATTGATTTACTTACCTGATAGTTTTCATTCGATACGGGGTCAATAAAATTATTAATGCGAGTAGCAACATGAGGCAAAAAGAAATACGCTGACACTAAGCCAAAACAGCCCGAAATACCGGAAAATAATATCCAAATAATTGGTAAGCCAGCAACAAATAATTGTACGCAGAAAATTCCTGTTGTTAGTACCAACATACCAATATCTGGCTGAGAAACTAGCAAAATAGCCACTACTAAATACAGTATCAATGATATAGTAAATCCAGGAAAATCTTCTTGATGTTTTAACGATAACAACCACCCTACAACAACTGCAAAAAATGGTTTTATAAACTCTGAGGGTTGATAAGAAAAGCCCAAAATTCGAATCCAGCGCACAGCTCCCTTCACCTCATAGCCAAAAAATTTTGTTATAATGAGCATCATAACGCTAACTAAAAAACCTAAAATACTAATCCTTTTAACCCAACGAGAGTTCATCAATGATAGAATAAATACGCATATTGAACCAGTTAGTAAATATATTACTTGCCTACTAGAAAAATAATTATCATCTAAACCTACTTTTTTTGCAATAGCTGAGCTTGTAGTCGTGACCAAAAGCAAGCTAAATGCCACCAATATAGCATATGCGATAATCATTTGCTGATCAACTGAACGCCACCAATGCCTGATAATATTATTTTTCATTATTATACAACTCTATAAATTTATTTCCCCTTTGCTGAAAATTCTTAAACTGATCAAAAGATGCGCAAGCTGGAGATAGCAATAAGCTAGACTCATTCATAAAGCTAGAGGCATCATCAGCAGCCTTTATAAATGCCTCTTCCATTGTTTCAAACATCATATAATCAATTTTATTATTTAAATATTTTGCAAATATTTCTCTATTTTTTCCAAATAAGTATGCTTTTTTAACATGTTTTAATGAATTATCTAGAATATTTAAATCTTTTTCTTTAAACACACCGCCAGCAAGCCAAAAAATGTTTTTTAATGAAGATAATGCGCAAGATGTAGAAACAGAATTTGTTGCTTTACTATCATTATAATAATTAACTCGCTGTTTTGTTCCCAAATATTGCAATCGGTGCTTAAGACCTTCGAAGCTTGTAATGGCATCAATTATCTCGTCTGAAGAAACGCCAAGCAACGTGCATACAGCAAAAGCCGCCGCTATATTTTCTTGATTATGCTTACCCATTAAGTTATGCAAATTTGGTATACTATATTTTTTACATTCAGAAAAATTATCTTTAATAATATTATTATTACAGCTAATAATTTTTGTTTTTGGTCCATGTTTACTACTTACTCCTAGAACTCGAGGGTCCCCTAGCTCCTTGGTAAAATAGTTGTAATATTGCTTTGAGTGTTTACCATCAATTCCAATAATCTTCATCTGAGCGTTTTGTAGAATTTTTAACTTTGACTTTTGGTAATCTTCATATGAATTATAGCGATCTAAATGATCTGGCATAATATTAAGTAATACTGAAATATTAGCCTCAATTTTATCTAATAAATCGAGTTGAAAAGACGAGAGTTCTAATACATACCCTTGCGCATCACTTGCTAGGTCCAGAACTGGAACACCAATATTTCCGCCCATCACATATTTCTTACCAGCATTGTTCATAATATGATTAATTAGTGATACTGTGGTACTTTTTCCATTAGTTCCAGTAACAGTAACAATCAAACTCTTTGAATGATCTTGCGCTAAAAATAGTTCAACATCAGAAGTAATTCTGATATCATGTTTTCTAGAAATCTGAAATATATTATGTTCATGAGGTATACCTGGGCTAATAACAATTATGTCAAGCTGTTGCCAATCACCATGATTCGTTTCTTTTAAATTCCCCCTAAATTCAAACTTATCTCGCAAACTTTCTGAGTCATCCCAGCAAACTATGTGGCTCGTAAATTTTGATATATAGCGATAAACAGAGATGCCAGTTACCCCAAGCCCCAAAATTCCTATTTTTTTGTTTGTTAAATTATCTAATCTCATCTCATTTTTTATTTTTTATTGCTTTAAATGCCAGGCTAGCTGATATCATTTTCTCCAAATTACCATCGAGAATCCCACTAGAGTCACTCGTTTCAAACTCGCTACGCAAATCCTTAACCATTTGATATGGCTGTAATACATAGGACCTGATTTGATGCCCCCAACCATTATCCGTTTTAGCTGCATTTTGTTTATTAACCTCTTCATTTTTCTTCTGAATTTCTAGCTCGTATAGCCTAGCTTTAAGCATTAACATTGCTTCTGCCTTATTACGATGCTGCGAACGATCATTTTGGCACTGAGTCACAATATTAGTTGGAATATGAGTGATACGCACCGCTGAATCAGTAGTATTAACATGCTGCCCACCTGCACCAGAAGCTCGGTAAGTGTCAACTCTAATATCTTTTTCCTCGATCGTAATATCAATATTTTCATCTACCTCGGGATACACCCAACAAGAAGCAAAGCTTGTCATTCTTTTGCCAGCTGAGTTAAAAGGAGATATTCGAACTAAGCGATGAACACCTGACTCAGACTTTAACCAACCATAAGCCATATCACCCTTAAACTTAATACAGCAAGACTTAATACCAGCTTCTTCACCATCAATTAAACTTACTATTTCAGTTTTAAAACCCATTCTTTCACCAAAGCGTAAATACATACGCATCATCATAGATGCCCAATCATGACTTTCAGTACCGCCCGCGCCTGCATTAATCTCAAGGAAAGCATTACTTGGATCTGCTTCACCAGAAAATAAACATTCTGTTTCTAGTTTAGCGGCTGCTTTTTGTATGTTTTGCAGATCGGATAAAGCTTGATTTACACTTTCTTCATCACTCTCCTCTTCAGCCATAATCGCTAGCTCAATATTATCATTTAAGCCGTTGACTATGTAGTGGTAAGAATCAAGCAAATTCTGCTGAATATTTTTTTCTTTTAGCAAGGAAGCGGCCGCTGATGGATCATTCCATAGATCATCTTTTAAAGAATCTTGCTCTAGCTTTGCTAGTGTGTCTTTTACGCTATCGGGGTCAAAGTGACCTCCTAATTAAAGCGACAGACTCTTCAATTATTTTTTTAATATTTTCAAATTCTGCTCTCATCACCCATCTCTCTTTATAAATTAACTACAGCTAAGAATATATTAATTCTACATATTTTACAATCACATGAATGTTTTTTTGAAAAAAAATAAAAAATACAAAAATACTCTTGAAATAATATAAATTGATACATATATACCAATTATCAAGTAAATTAACAAAACGAGGTACATAATGAGCTTAAAACCATTACATAATAACGTAGTCTTGGAACCAATAGCGGCCGAAGAAAAAACAGCTGGTGGAATTCTTTTGCCAGACACAGCAAAAGAGAAGCCTATACAGGCAAAAGTAATTGCTACTGGTGAAGGAGTTCGCGATAATCAAGGGTCTATTGTTCGCTCTAGCTTGAAAGCTGGTGATATCGTGATCTATGCAAAATGGGGCGGTACTGAAATTAATGTTAATGGCAAGGATTTAGTCGTTATGAAAGAGACTGACATTATTGGTATATTAGAAAATTAATCAACAAATTGTAAGGAGCGAAACAATGGCAAAACAAATACATTATGGCACAAAAGCCAGAGAAGAAATGATTCAGGGTGTTAACATATTAGCAGACACAGTAAAAGTGACTTTGGGGCCCAAAGGCCGTAACGTTGCTATAGAGCAATCATTTGGCGCACCAAGACTAACAAAAGATGGTGTAACAGTAGCAAAAGCTATTGAATTAAAAGATAAGAATCAAGATCTTGGCGCTCAACTAGTAAAATCCGTGGCTAGTAAAACCGCTGACGAAGCTGGTGATGGCACAACTACTGCAACTATCTTAACGCAAGCGATTGTCAAAGAAGGCCACAAATCTGTTACCGCTGGATGTAATCCAATGGACCTTAAAAGAGGAATTGACTTAGCTGTTAAACACTTGATTCAAGAAATAAAATCAGTTAGTAAAGAAATAAACTCTAAAGAGGAAATAGCGCAAGTTGGTACTATTTCAGCTAATGGCGATAAAGAAATTGGAGACCAAATTGCTCACGCAATGGAAAAAGTCGGTAAAGAAGGTGTTATTACTGTTGAGGAAGCAAAAAACTTTAGCTTTGAAGTTGATATTGTTGAAGGAATGAAATTTGATAGAGGTTATTTATCCCCTTACTTCGTGACAAACTCTGAAAAAATGATGGCTGAACTTGATAACCCATTTATTTTATTATTTGAAAAAAAATTGTCAAACCTACAACCAATGTTACCCGTTCTTGAAGCAGTAATGAAATCTTCAAGACCGTTATTAATTATTGCTGAAGATGTTGAAGGAGAAGCTCTCGCAACCTTAGTACTAAACAAACTAAGAGGTGGGTTAAAAGTTGCGGCAGTAAAAGCTCCTGGCTTTGGCGATAGAAGAAAAGAAATGATGGAAGATATTGCTATCTTAACAAATAGCCAATTAGTTAGCGAAGACCTAGGTATGAAACTAGACAATGTTGACTTATCAATGCTTGGAAGCGCTAAGAAGGTTAAAATCTCAAAAGAAAGCACCGTTATTGTAGATGGCGCAGGGCAGTCTGTAGATTTGGAATCTAGATGCGCACAAATACGTCAACAAATCGGAGAAACTACATCTGATTATGATAAGGAGAAGCTACAAGAAAGATTAGCAAAACTAGTTGGTGGCGTGGCCGTATTACAAGTTGGCGGAGCAACTGAGGTTGAGGTAAAAGAAAGAAAAGATCGTGTAGACGATGCTTTGCACGCAACAAGGGCCGCCGTTGAAGAAGGTGTTGTTGCTGGTGGTGGAACTACCTTATTCTACGCATCTAAAAAGCTTGATGGCCTAAAAGGCGAAAATGAAGATCAACAAGCTGGTATTAACATTGTTAAAAGAGCAATGGAAGCACCGGTTCGTCAGATTGCTACAAATGCAGGTATTGATGGCGCAGTTGTTGCTGGTAAATTAGCAGAATCAACTAAAGTGAACTTTGGTTTTAATGCTCAAACTTTAGAATATGTCGATATGATTAAGGCTGGTATTATTGACCCAACCAAAGTTGTTAGAACTGCTTTACTTGACGCTGCATCAGTGGCTTCATTGATCATTACCACTGAGTCAATCATCACGGCTGATCCTTCTGTGAAAGAAGATGCTCCAGCTGCTGGAGGCATGCCAGGTGGTATGCCAGGTGGTATGGGCGGAATGGGTGGAATGGGCTTTTAATACTACTTTTTCAACTAGATTTCACAAAAATTAAGGTAAGGCCATATTCATGTCTGAACTCGTGAAAGTTGAAATAGAAGTCATCACACCGCTCATAAAACATAAAAAGGCGCTATACATTAGCGTCTTTTTGTGCTAATTACTACTTAGAAGATTTTTATTAAATAAATTTATTAATTTATAAATGAGTATTTACATAATTTCTGGAGAGAATTCAGGAGACCTTATTGGCGCGAAGCTTATCGAATCATTAAATACCTTAGGTGGTGAGATGGTTGTTAACGGCATTGGTGGACCACTAATGACTAAACAAGGCCTTAAATCCCTCTTCCCTATTTCTGAAATTAATATTATGGGGTTTTTTGAAATTATCCCGCATTTATTTCGTATTAATCAGTTAATTAACAATACTGTTGATGATATAATTAAAAAAGGCTCAAAAATACTTGTTACTATAGACTGCCCTGGTTTTACCTACCGCGTTGCTCAAAGGGTAAAAAAGCGTAATCCTGATATAAAACTTGTGCATATAGTTGCGCCTTCTGTTTGGGCTTGGAGACCCGGAAGAGCAAAAAAATATGCAAAATTATATGATCATTTACTAACATTATTCCCGTTTGAAAACAAGTATTTTACAAAAGTTGGGCTTGATACAACTTGCATTGGACACCCTATTTTTCAGCAAAAGTTTCATAAAAAATCTATAGCAATACGCAAAATATTCACCAATGATTCTGATACTAGGGTAATCACTATTACACCAGGAAGTAGGATTGGAGAAATTCAAAAACACATGCCTATTATTGTTGATGCTATTAATCAATTATCATTAAAACATCGAATAAAAGTATTATTTGTGCAACCAAATAATACTTTAAAAAAATGTATTACTACCTTCTTGCAAGATGTTCGCTTTAATTTTACCTATACTACCGATAGACTTAAAGCTTTTGCCGCAAGCGACTGCGCGATTGCAAAATCAGGCACTAATACTTTTGAAATTATCGCCTCTGGCACGCCAATGGCAGTAGGGTACAAGGTAAACTGGTTAAGTTTTTATCTTATTAAGATGATGATTAGAATCAAATATGCCTGTTTAATTAATATCATACCGAATAAACCTATTATTCCTGAATTCCTTCAAGATGATTTTAACAAAAAAAATCTGTTGAATATTATAGAAAAAATGCTGTCTGATCAAAACTATGTTAACAAGCAACTAGAATCATCGCATAAAGTGCTATCCTCGATTGGCTTTAATAATACTCAAAAACCAAGTGACATTGCTGCAAAAACTATTCTGAAACTAATACGTTAATAGTGTTTTCAACAACTAATCGAATCTTAGAAACTGAGTATCACCATCTTAGTTTATGTTATTTTTTTAGCTTTGCACTAGGCATTATCTGTTTTTTTACACAAGATTTTGCTTTAACAATAGAGTCTTGTTTAGTCATATGCTTACTTCTAATATCCGGTTTATATTTAAAAAAAACTCAAACTAATATTACACTACAATTCATTCTGTCTTGCCTGTTGATGTTTAATATTGGGCTTATTGCTAGTCAATACAGAATATCTCAAATTAATACTAATATTTTGCAACAGGAAAAAATCGTGAATTTTACTGGAACAGTGCAATATATTAAGCCTAATCTTCGAGGGCAGCAAGTTACGATTGGCTCTATTAGTGCAAAACATAATCGTGAATTAAACAAAGTGCGTATTAATTTGGGCTCGAAAACTCAGATCGATCTAAATAAAGGTGATTTAGTGCAAATGCGCGCTCGGCTATTTCCCCTTTCTAGCAACTTATTACCCAATAGTTTTAACTTTGGCTTTTACCTTAAAACCCAAGGTATTCAGGCCACTGGTTATGCACTACAAAAACCATACATTCTAAAGCATAATAGTACTAATTTTGAACAAAAAATCTTCCAGGCACGTAGGCATATTTACAATAAGTTAATTACCTTACTTGGCGTTAAAACGGGTAATTTTGCTGCAGCTATTTTAATTGGCGAAACTAAAGCTATTCCAGAAAATGTTGCTAGTAATATGAGAGATACCGGGGTAGCTCATATTTTAAGCGTTTCTGGTTTACACCTATCACTTGTAGCGTTGATTTGTTTTGTCTGTAGTCGAGCTTTGCTTAATTTTTCAAATTACCTGGCATATAATACGAACATTAAATTAATTGCTGCCTTTATTTCTATTATAGGGAGTTTCTTGTACCTACTAATAAGTGGTAGTAATATTGCCGCCACCAGAGCGTTTATCATGACTAGTATTTTTATGCTTGCTACGATGATTGGACGCTCGCCCTACCCATTACGATCAGTATCTATTGCGGCCTTTTGCATTCTATTATTTCTACCGGAATATGTCTTGCACCCAAGTTTTCAATTATCATTTACGGCTGTTTTGTGTTTAATTTCTGGTTATAATCTTCATCAGACTAATATTTTAAAACAAAACTCAAAAAGCATATATTCTACATGTAAGATATATCTATTTACCAATATCTACACCAGCTTGCTTGCCAGCATTGCCACAGCCCCTTATGTGATATTTCATTTCTATAAATTTGCAAACTACTCAGTGTTAATGAACCTCATTGCCGTGCCCTTAATGTCATTTTGCATTATGCCACTAGCCTTACTTAGTTTATTCTTAATGCCCCTTGATCTACACTATACTGCATTAAAGTCCATGGGATTTTTCATTGATTTAGTTATCAACGCTTCAGAATATGTTGTGAATTTACCAATGGCTGTATTAAACCTCGGCAGTATATCTCCCATAAGTTTAATGGTCTATAGTATTGGCTTTTGTTGGATTTGCTTTTGGCAATATCGCATTAAATATCTTGGCATCCTTATAATAATAATTTCAATCTTTGTGACATTGTTTTATCAAAAACCAGATGTAATTATAAACAAAAAGCAACAGATTATAAGCCTAAAAGACCAAAATAAAATACTTTTATATTCAAACCAAAAATTATCAGCATTTACCATAAATTACTGGCAAAGCTGGTATGGGATAAATGATATTGAACACCTAAAAGAAAATCTATTTAATCAAAATAAGCTTATTAAACTATCGAGTCATAGTGTATCCTTTAATTACTCGAAATGCATTTCTGCAGATCTGATGGTTGTTACTTCAAAATACTTACGCTGCAACAATAAAAATGCTGCGTACCTTAAAGACTACGACACGCAGCAGCCAGTTGGGTTAGGTATAAAAACTAATCCTTCAGCTGAATAATCTCCCCATTTTCAACCTTACCCATTATTTTTGAGTCCTTGCTTAAGTAAACCTTACCTTCTGCTAATTCAAAATAAACTCTACCTTGTATTACTGATTTATTTGTTAAAGTCAGTTTTGTTTTATCCATAATAGTGATATTCTTAATGGTAGTATTAGAAAAAACCGCTTTATTTCTTTTCTTAGAATTTAAGAATACTTCATTTAACTCACTATCTTTAATCTTTGCAGAGCCAGTAATTTCTATCTCACCACCAACTTTAAGCTTCTCTGCACTAATAAAGCCATTAGCCTTTAAATCAGAATTAACCTGACCTTCTGAGACAAATACTTTACCATTAAATGTTGCATTATCAGCAGAAATTTTTATTATTTTAGCCGCGCCATTTACTGTCAACTCTTTTCCCTCTAAATTCTTACCCTTCAAAGACCCATTAACTGTTAAATCAGCGAACTTAGCGCCGATTAAATGAGCTGACCCATTCACTATCACGTCTTGCTCAAATTGCTTGTTGTGAAACGTAATAGATTTGTTATAAACAATTTCGTTATTTGAATCACTACTAGACCAAAATGCCAATGCAACATTTACACATAATACAGAAATGATTGCTAAAATAATATAATATTTGTTTTTCATAAATTAACCTTGCTTAAAAATGATTTTATTCATTATAATAGCGATAATTCATTTCAATTGAAAGTAAATTTATAATGAAATTTAAAAAAATATATATAACTGCTAATCAATCACCAGAGTCAAATGAGATAATCTCATTAGTTAAAAAATTTGCTACTCTGACATCACCAGAAGATGCTGAATTAATCATTGTGATTGGTGGTGATGGAATGATGATTCATGCAATTCATGAATATATGCACCTAAATATTCCATTTTACGGTATAAAGACGGGTCAAAGCGTTGGCTTTATGATGAATATTTTTCATCAAGATAATTTTGCACAATATATTAATAATGCAGAAATTACTAATTTATACCCACTTAATATGAAAGCAACAAATGTTCATAATGAAATATTTAGTGCTTTAGCAATCAACGAAGTATCTATATTCAGAAGCGCCAACCAAGCTACTAAGTTTAAAATATTAGTTGACGAAATTGAGCGTATGGAAATGTCAGCAGACGGAGCGCTAGTGTCAACTCCAGCTGGTAGCAGTGCTTATAATTTATCTGCAGGAGGATCGATTGTACCTCTTAATTCAAAAGTTCTGAGCTTAACGCCAATTTGCCCTTTCCGTCCCAGAAGATGGAAAGGAGCTCTGCTGCCATTTGAAGCAAAGATTAAGTTCATTATTCAAGAAACAGAAAAAAGACCAGTCAATGCCGTTGCCGATTTCCATGAATTTAAAAATATTCAGTCAGTTGAGATTTTTTCTAGCAATTCAAAGGTAATCAAATTGCTCTTCGATTCACATCATACTTTTGAAGATCGTGTGATTAAAGAACAATTTAGTTTTTAAAAGATAACAACTTATACATACCTCCCTAAAAATCACACTTTTTAAGGAGGTAGGCAAAATAAATTCGGCAAAAAGCACTCATACGCAGCATGTACAACTTTTTAGCGGGTTAACTACATATCAATAGAGTCACCAATTGCCAATACATCACTATCAACAAAAGGAGCTTTTGCAAGGGTCTGTTGAGGATTTTCGTGTAATATATAGAAATTCGAAAAACTCCATACTGTTTCTTCAGTCTCGTTTGTAACAGGTGTAAATATATCAAAGTTTGGGTTATATCTTTTAATATGTTCAACACCTTCCAACTGATTGTTGGTTGATCTGATATTAAATGCACCCCAAGATTTTAAATCCTCTAATGCCTCCCCCGTATTCCAAGCCTCAATAAATTTTTCTTCATCACTAATTGATCTTTCATATACCGTTAAGCACTTATTCTCTGTTAAATAATATAATATGTCGTTTATAGTTTCAACATCATAATCATACCCATCTAAACTAAACCTACCAGAACCAAGGCTTAAATGTTGCATCTCGCTATTGTAATCTAATAAAGACTTCAGTAATTTCACATCCGTATCTTGATTGGTAAAATTAGTATTACTAGAAAAACGAGATATTGGAGATTTTGCCAAAAGATCTATTTCTAAATCATTTAAACACCCATCTGGAAGCATAGGTGTTTGAAGATTAATGTTACATGATAAATCATTTAAAGTGTTGATAGACTCTAGTAATAACCTAAAATTATCACCTTCAACATTATAGGTTTGTATATTCAGAGTGTGAATTGCTACATCATCTTTTAAACATCGTACAATACTTTGTATACCTGTTTGTGATAAGTCATGATCTAAATATAATTCAAGTTTTCCAATATTATTATAATTGTTTAAAATATTTTTAATTACTGGTAAATCAACTGGCATTAGGTCATTCGTCATTAAATAAATAGATCTAACTGTATTACAATTAATTTCCTCATCATCTACTTCAAATTTACCAGAATGATTATTTTTCATTACTACCACTTGCGTACTATCTTGTCGATTGGGCGCAACATGAGTATCCCTAATAGTTTTTAACATGTTAATGATGTTTCTAGCCATATTACGAGTTAATTCCGTGCCTCTTGTCTCAGGGCGATTATCTGCTTCCATATTTTTAATATATTTAATTTTGTTATGAAGCTGCATAATAATACAAAATAATACGAAGTCAACAATATTATTAACGTACATTAATGATATTGCAAAACTTAGTTACAGACAACCTATTTTGTAAGCCTTATCAAAAAAACATTTATAAAAAAGTCAATCTATGTTAAAAACTAATAGAAAAATAAATATCATTATCTAATATGAAGAAAAAAATAGCTCTCGTTGGACGCCCTAATGTTGGAAAATCTACATTGTTTAATAGGCTTGGTGTACAGAAAAAAGCCATAGTACATGACAGACCAGGGGTAACACGCGATCGGAAATATGCTGATGCAAAGATTGGCCCACTTGAATTTATTGCAATCGACACACCTGGCCTTGAAGAAGCTGAGGAAGGGCAGCTAGAATATCGCATGATGCAACAAACTATGATCTCTATCATGGAAGCGGACTTAGTATGTTTAGTTGTTGATAATAGGACTGGAATCACCCCGACTGACCGTTTTTTTGCTGAAATGATCCGTAAAAATAACAAAAACTACATAGTAATTGCTAATAAATCTGAAAGTAAGTTTGATTACGATAAAGAATATCATAAATTAGGGTTCGGCACTCCTGTTCCGATTTCTGCAGAACATGGGCAAGGTATGGCTGATTTGTATGATGCAATTGTTGAGAAAGTAGATTTTACAGAAAGCGAAGATTCATTGGATCCAATTAAGTCTGATTCCTTACAAATTGTTGTTGCTGGAAGGCCCAATGCGGGCAAATCTACTTTTATCAATGCAATTGTTGGAAATGAGAGGCTTTTAACTGGCCCGGAAGCTGGAATCACTCGTGAATCTGTTGAAATTAGCTGGCAGTATAAAGACAACCAAATGAAATTGATTGATACCGCAGGTCTTCGCCGAAGATCTAATGTCACCAAAAGTCTCGAGCGCCTATCAACAGGGGACTGCATTGAGAGCATTAAGTTTGCGAATACTGTGATTTTAATGCTAGATGCAACAATTGCCCTTGAACAGCAGGATCTAACTATTGCTAATTATGTTATTGATCAAGGAAGGAGCCTAGTGATCGCTGTAAATAAATGGGACTTAGTAAAAGATAAAGCAGATTACAAAGACGAATTCGAATATAAAATTAATAAATTGCTAGCGCAAGTTAAGGATGTTCCTGTAGTTTATATGTCCGCTTTGAATAAGGAAAATATCAATTTAGTACTTGATGAATGTGTAAATATTTATAAATTATGGAATAAAAAAATATCTACTAGCAAGCTAAATGACTGGCTTTCATTTGCACTCGATAATCACCCACTACCTTTGCATAAAAAACTAGGGAGAAGGGTGCGTATTAAATATATTACTCAAACAAAAACAAGGCCACCTACATTTAAATTATTTACCAATGACCCAAGTAGTATTCCCGATTCTTATAAAAAATATCTGATAAATACATTAAGAGCTGATTTAGGAATGCCAGGTGTGCCAATTCGTTTTTATTTTGTAAAATCAGATAACCCTTATGCAAAGAAAAAATAATCTAATTGTTTTAACACGATCAGCTGATAACAATCAGAGAATAAAAGATGAATTAGATAAGACAAAAGTTGGGTTTATCGACTGCCCTCTCCTTTCTTACCAAGAAGTAGATATTAACCCCGACTTTATAAATAAATTTAATAACGTGGTAATAACTAGTAAATTTGCTGCTCAAAATATTCCCCCCACTTCTACTCTTAAAGCCTGGGTGGTTGGTGAATCTTCAGCGCAAATATTAAAACAAAAAGGCTACTCCATTGAATATTGCGCACAAAATGCTGAGGAATTAAAAGACCATCTATTAAACGCAGAAAATGAAAAAAATTTATACCTGTGTGCTAATCATATTACTACTCAGATGCCCTCATTCGTACATCATAAAGTATTTTATCGCGTAACATACACAAATATATTAAACAATGAGCAGATAAGTTTATTCAAAAAATACCCTAATTATATATTGCTCTATTCAGTTAATTGCGCTAAAACACTTTTACAGTTAATAAATGATTATAATCTACAAAAATATCTAGCAAAAACTACCATTATTGCGTTAAGCTATAAAATAAGTAATGTTTTTAAAAAAATATGTAAAAACAAAGTTATTCGAAATAATCATGAGTCAATGACCAGCTATTTAAAAGAAAAATTATGGAAAAAAATATAGTCAAAAAAGAACATACGCTACCTGCTAAAAAAAAGAAAAAATGCAGCTGGCTATTAAAAATAATAGCATTCATTTTTATAATAGTCGCTCTATTAATTGGTTTTAGTCAGTTATATTCAAATCTGTGGACAGATATTCAAGATTCAGATAAAAAAATAAGCGAGTCTACCACATCGCTACTAGATGATGTAGAACAAAATGATTCTGAAAATAATTTCGACTCAGAGCCAAAAAACGACGATCCAACTCCTGAAACAGAATCGCTAGTTAAAGAGCAAATATCTCCAGAAGAAGAGCCGATTACCACTGAGCAAGTACACGACAAAGAATTTACAGTTGGTCCAGAGCCTCCACTTCCAAGTTTTGCTCCAGAAATAGATGAAGCATTAGAAGAAAATATAAACCCCTATCAGTATGAAGATGACCTAGAGGAATCTACCAACTCTTTAAAGTCATTTAATATTTCCGAAGAAAAATTCAATACCTACAAAGGGTATCTTATTAACGCCACAAAATTATTAATTAAAATTGAGCATGATATTGATTTTAATAAAGAATTAGACAAACTACAAAACACTAATCACCCAGAAAATATACAAGAAATTTTACGCGCCCTAGAGGAATACAACACTGAAAAGCAGAATTACCTTAATAATGAAGAGGTGATTCACCCTTTTAATTATGATTTTATTGATAAATTTATTACTATAACCAGGGTAAGTAAAAGTGATAAACAAAAACTGCTCGAACAGCGTAAAAAAGTAATTAGCTACTTGCCAGAATTAATAGAGTATTTCAATAGCGACGAGCTGCAGAAACAACTATAGTAATTATAAATGATCTCAATACAGGTGGAATAATATGTTTAAATTTTTAACTTTAGGAATAACGGTTTTACTACTATATCTTGGTTTTTTATACGTTAGTGATTTTGACAGTATAGTGCAAATTTTTGTATATGATTTAAAAATTGAGTTATCTTTTTTCACTATAATAACAACTTTTTTCCTATTACAATTTATCTTAATAGTAGTTATTAAGATACTATCTGTGCTACTTAACATACCAGAATTATTTAAAAAAAGCTGGCAACAACATAGAATTCAAACCACTCATACCAAACTAATGAATGCTATCATATTTTTTATTACTGACCGCACAGAAAAATCTGCAAAGATCGCTCGTAAGATATATAGTAAAATAGAGAATGAGGGTAAGGATTTATCTAATATTATCATTGCCGCAGACGAGAAGAATATTGTAGCAAAGCGTGACTACTATACAAAAGCCCTAGAAAACGAATACTTACATGCCCATGCCGCAAAGCATATTGCTAAAATATATTTACATGAGAATCAGTATGTAAAAGCTGAAAAATTTGCTCTCAAATGCTTTGATAAGAATGAGACTGATAAAGAAAATATTATGACTCTACTTGAAATATATGTTGCTTTAAAAGCCTGGGACAAATTCTGCGCATTATCTAGTAGATTAAGTTACGCGGATAAAAACGATCGTAATAGAAAAATAGTGTCCGACCATTTGTACCAACAGTCTCAAGAATTAATTGATAACAATAAGGACTCTGAGGCTAAAGAATATCTAAAAAAAGCTTTAAGCATTAAACCTGATCATATTATGTGCTTAAATCTTTATACAAAAATGGAAATAAACTCTAATAATTCCTCAGAGGCTTTAAAAATACTTAAAAGTGCTTTTATTTATAATAATTGTTTTAAAATTGCTCTTATGTATGCAAAATGCTCCACCGGATCGAACGAGGTAATATACAGGACTCTCTCTGCAGATGTTGAGGTAAAAGATAATATACATATATTTTTATCACTTGCAGCTTATCTTGAACTTGATTCTAAAGTCAAAGAGCTAAGAAATATTGCTTAATTGATTTATAAATGGACTATTATTTCAGAATAGGTTATAAATATATATTTAGAATTTATAACCTTAAAATGATGATAGGAAAGGAATGACTTTAAATTTAAGTAAATATAAGGATAATTTGTTATTTGTTCCGCTTGGCGGATCAGGCGAAATAGGAATGAATGTTAACCTATACCATTTTGATGGTAAATGGTTGATGGTTGATTGTGGTAGCGGCTTTGCTGAAGATCATCTACCTGGTGTAGATATGGTAGTTGCTGATATTAGTTTTATTGAAAAATACAAAGATGATTTATTAGGAATAGTACTAACTCATGCGCATGAGGATCATTTGGGTGGTATTCAGTATTTATGGAACGAGCTGCAATGCCCTATTTACGCGACTAAGTTTACTAAATGCTTCTTAAAATCTAAACTTACTGAGTATTCATTACCTAACCTTGAAATTATTGAAATGAATACCTCAAAAGAGTTCAAAATAGGACCTTTTGACATTGAAACAATTGGCTTAACTCATTCAGCTCCTGAGATGCAAGCTTTAGTAATCAAAACTGATGCTGGTAATGTGGTTCACACAGGTGACTGGAAATTTGACCCTAAGCCTTTAGTCGGAGAAGCCTCTGACCAAAAAGCTCTTAAACGAATTGGCGATGAAGGTGTTTTAGCTCTTGTGTGTGATTCAACTAACGTCTTTAATGAAGGCGTATCTGGTTCAGAAGGAGATGTGCGTGAAAGCTTGATGAATATTATTGCAGATTGTCCAAAGATGGTTGTGGTAACAACTTTCGCTTCTAATTTAGCTCGACTCGAAAGCATCATTAAAGCTGGAGAAAAAACTGGACGTAAAGTGTGCCTTGCTGGGCGTAGTTTGCACCGTATGTTTTCTGCAGCAAGAGAATGTGGTTATTTAAAAGGCATTAATCCCATCATTGATGAAAAAGCAATAGGAAAGTATAAAAGAGAAAACTTATTAGTAATAGCTACTGGTTGTCAGGGTGAGCCATTAGCTGCAATGTCTAAAATGATTAATGGTATACATAATTCAGTATCTTTAGCTCCGGATGATACGGTTATATTTTCTTCAAAAATCATACCAGGAAATGATAAGCGAATTTTTAAAATGTTTAACAGCTTAGCAAAAAAGAAAATTGAAGTTATTACTGAGAAGGATCATTTTGTTCATGTTTCTGGGCATCCTGCCATCGAAGAATTAAAAGAAATGTATAAATTAGTTAGGCCACAGATATGTATCCCAGTACATGGTGAAGCCATACATATTCACGAACAGGCAAAATTAGCTAAATCTTGTGGCATTAAGCAAGCTATCGAAGTTGAAAATGGTAGTATGGTATTGCTATCTAAGTCTAAATCAGAGATAATAGACACTGTAGAAAATGGCTATTTAGCCGTTGATGGAAACTATCTTCTTCCTGAGGATGCAAGTATTTTCAGGGTACGTCGTCGCATGCGTGAAGCTGGAATTGTTGTTGTATCAATGATACTTGATAGTAAACTTCATCTTGCAAGCCTTCCTATTATTAATACCCCTGGCTTATTCGACGAATATGATGATGCCGATATGATTAAAGACTTTGCAAAAGAACTCTCTGATGAATATCACGCTATGCGCTCGAAAAGTAAGGGAGATTTACCTGATGATAAAATAAGATCATTTACTAAAAAAATTATTAAAAGAATCATTAAAAATGAAGTGAATAAAATTCCTTTAATTTCAGTCAATATCACTAAAATTGTATAAATGACTACATAATCTTAAAAAATATATTTATTTATATTACAACTAAAGTAGAATATAGTACTATTATGTTATAATGAATTAGCTTTTAGCAATTTGTTATTCAAATACACAATAAATATATTTTTTGAGATTCTATGCGTAGATTAATATTATTAGTTTTCCTAACTATTCTAACTTTCACTTCATATGCTTCAGAAGTAGTTCTAGTAACACCAACGCCAATCAGCCAGAAAGAATTTTTTGAAACCTATAAAGTAATTGGCCAATGCAAAGCAGAGAATAGCAGAGTCTATAATGCAAAGGTTGAAGGAACAGTCGATCAAGTAATTATCTCCAATGGTCAAAATATTAAAAAGGATCAGTTACTAATCTCTATTGAGAGTAATCTTGCCGAGGCAACAAAGCTTAAAGCCGAGGCGTCTTATGCATCTGCAAAGCAAAATTACGAGCGGGATAAATCGTTGCGTAAAAAAAATATTTCTAGCCAAGAGGCAATTGAGAGATCTAAAGCTTTGTTTGAGGAGGCAAAAGTTAATTTAATTTTAGCTCAAGACCAATATAATAATATGATCATTAGAGCTCCATTTGATGGTTACGTTGGCGTCATACACGCACAAATTGGCGACGATATCAAAATGGGGGATTATTTATTTACTATAATCTCTGATGGAGAAAAAACCATTAGTCTAGAAATACCTGAAGAGTTAAATAATAGAATTACTCTTGATTCACAAGTATTCATAACTGATAATAGCGGCGCAAAAATACAGGGTACAATCTCGGCAATATCTCAATATGTGAAAGAAAATGGATCTATTTCAGTGAAAATAACTTTTCCAAAAAAAGCTAAAATACTACATGGAAGTTACGTTGAAGCAGCAATTATTTTTAATAAGCACTACTCTTTAGCTATAAATGAAAAAACGATCCTAAAAAATAATCAAGGTAACTTTCTCTACCAAATAAATGATAATAAAGTTAAGCAAATTTATGTTCGAACTGGGTCTAGGTTAGGTCACTATATTGAAGTAATCTCGGAGCAATTATCAGAAGGCGATTTAGTGGTTTTAGAAGGGTTGACTAAAATATCAGATGGTTTAGAAGTGGAAATAATTGATAGCATTAAAGAGCCATTACCTAAAAAAATAGAATAATAAGTAGAACAAAGCCATGCAACTTCCTGAAATATGTATTAAAAAACCAGTTTTTACTACGGTGCTAAGTTTAGCTATCATGCTGATAGGCCTGATCTTTTTTACTAAATTAGAAATAAGAGATACTCCAAATATCGCTCCACCAATTATCACGGTAAAGTCCTTATATAAAGGGGCTGATGCTGGATATATGGAAAGACAAATAACACAAAAAATTGAAAAAGAGCTGCGCTCTACAAAAAATGTAGAATCAATTCTTTCCACTAGCCGGATTGGAGAGAGCGAGATCACTTTAGTACTCAAACTAGACAGCGACATTGAGGTTGCGCTGAGTGATGTTCGCTCTAAAATATCTGGTCTTAGCCAAGATTTACCAGATGATATGCAACTACCTTCTGTTGAAAAACTAGATGCTGATGCTTGGCCAACTATTTGGATAACAGTAAATAGTAGTTCTTATGATGATTTAGAGCTAACTAGAATTTCTGATAACCGCATTAAATCAGTATTAGAAAAATTACCTACTGTTGGTAATTCAATTATTTTTGGTGCTCGTAACTATACGATGATGGTTGAACCAATCAATTCTAAGATGTTTCAACATCACCTCTCTCCTTTTGAACTTGAATCTGCGATACGGGCTCAAAACGAAGATTATCCAGCCGGTTTAATTAAAACTAATTCACGTGATTTTTCTTTGAAGCTATCAGGAACTCTTAGAACTGCCGAGGAATTCCAAAATATCATAATAAAAGCTAATAATAATAGTG
>JBMGNO010000009.1:0-28135 GCA_049739405.1 Rickettsiaceae bacterium | reverse complement strand
ATCAGATAGATTTAATTTAGGCGGTTTTAATTTTAGAGGCTTCGCTCAGGGAGGCATTGGGCCAAGGGTTAAGCAAGAAGTGGACACCAAAGATAGTGATGGTAATGTTGTTAAAAAGTTTGTCGGTGGTGAAGGGCTCGGTGGACAAAAATATTATAAAGTAACCACAGAACTTTCGTTTCCTTTATTTTTTACTCCAAAAGAAATGGACTTAACAGGTTCAGTTTTCTTAGATGTAGGTTCTTTATGGGATGCTGATACTAACACTGGTGCTGCTTTCTATAATACAAAAAATATTAGAGCTTCTGTCGGATTTGGATTTTTATGGGTGACTCGTATGGCTCCTATAAGAGTTGATTGGGGTTTTCCTATTAAAAAAGATAGCCACGATGAAACACAAATGTTTAATATTAGATTCACAACTCAGTTATAAAGTAAGTCTATGTTACGCATAATTAGGGGTTATTATAAGATATTTTCAAAACCTACAGCTTTGTGGCTATTGGCATTACTTGCTTTTAACCATAGCGCTTTTGCTCAAGATAACGCTAAGCCTTTTCGTTCTAAGATAGCTGTTGTTAATATTGAACTTATTTTAGAAAAAGCTGTTGTGATTCGTAATATAAAAAAAGATATTAATATTATTAGCGAGAAGATAGAGTCTGATTTAACAAATCAGGAAATAGACTTAAAACGTATGGAGCTTGAACTAATACAAAATCGCGATATTTGGCTTAAAGATGATTATGAGAAAAAGCAAAATAATTTTAATGAACGGGTTAATAAAGTTCAAAAGGCAGCTCATCAACAAAAGGTTGCATTAGAAAAGGCCTATGCCTCAGCGATGAAAAAAGTGCATAATATTACGTTGGATATTATACGAAAATTATCATCTAAATATAAATTTGATATTGTGCTGCCTTATTCTCATATTATGTTTGTTAATAGTGATCTTGATATAACGAATGATGTGGTTAAAGCCTTAAATAGCTCTGTCACAACAATTGACATTCCGGATCAAGACTTTAAATTTTATAAAATAATAGAAGGTACTTAGAGCAAGCATGACAGAGGAAGGGAGTAATATAGAAAAAATTGACTTTGGTCAAGCAATTTCCGAAAGGTATTTATCTTATGCTTTATCGACTATTATGTCTCGTTCTCTACCAGACGTTCGTGATGGCTTAAAGCCTGTTCACAGACGCCTTTTATATGCTATGAGAAAACTGAGGCTTGATCCCACTTCTGGATATAAGAAATGCGCAAGAATTGTGGGTGATGTCATTGGTAAGTACCACCCGCATGGTGATACGGCAATTTATGATACTTTAGTAAGGTTATCGCAAAGTTTTTCATTGCGCTATCCTTTAATTGATGGACAGGGTAATTTTGGTTCCATTGATGGTGATAATGCAGCTGCAATGCGTTATACAGAATCTCGTATGACGGAAATTTGCACTTTAGTAATGGAAGGCCTAGAACAAGATACCGTTGATTTTATTTCAACATATGATGACTCTGATATAGAGCCGGCTTTAATGCCCGCATTATTTCCGAATTTGCTTGCTAACGGCTCCGAGGGTATTGCCGTGGGTATGGCGACAAGTATTCCTCCTCATAACTTACAAGAATTATGTGATGCCTTGATTTACATGGTAGATAATCCTAAGGATATTACTTGCGCTAATTTGATGCAGTTTATTAAGGGGCCAGACTTTCCAACTGGTGGAGTTATTATTGATAGTACAGAATCTATTTGTAAAGCCTATGAAACTGGACGTGGCGGCTTTAAGGTGAGGGCAAAATGGACTAAAGAAAGTTTTAGTCATGGCCTATATCAAATAGTAATTACTGAAATACCATATCAAGTGCAAAAATCAAAGCTGATCGAGCAAATTGCAAACTTAATGAACGATAAAAAACTACCTTTAGTAGGCAATATTCGTGATGAGTCTGAAGAAGATATTAGAGTAATTATTGAGCCAAAGGGGCGAAATTGTGCTCCAGAAATCATTATGGAGTCACTTTTTAAGCTAACGGCGCTTGAATCAAGAGTGAATTTTAATATGAATGTGCTGAATTCCAACAACGTTCCACAAGTGATGAATATTGCTGGGGTGCTGCAGGAGTTTTTATCTCATCGCAAGGAAGTAGTATTAAGACGTAGTAAATTTAAAAGCGCAAAAATTGAAAACCGACTAGAAATACTTGATGCGTTAAAAGTTGCATACTTAAATATTGATGAAGTGATTAGAATTATTCGCGAGGAAGACGACCCTAAAACTGAAATGGTTAAGGCGTTTAGCATCACAGAAATTCAAGCAGAAGCTATCTTAAATATTAAACTACGTTCTTTAAGAAAGTTGGAAGAAGAGCAAATTGACTCAGAGCATGCAGATTTAACAAAAGAAAATGCTAAATTAACTAAAATCATTAACAGTCCAGCGCAATTACTGAAAATAGTGCGTAACGAGCTGTTGTTTGTACGTAATAAATTTAGTCAAGAAACAGATATTGGTAAGCGTCGAACAGACTTTAATCATGTGGAGTCAGTTGGTCAAGTAATTGACATTAGTGCATTTGTTGAGAAGGAGCCAATTACGATTATTTGTTCAAAAATGGGTTGGATTAGGGCTATGAAAAATCATAATCTAGATCTAAGTTCTACTAAATTTAAGCAAGGAGATTCTCTGGCTTTTATGGTCGAAACCTACACTACGAATAATGTTTTAATTTGTTCAAGTGGCGGTAAGTTCTTTACCCTGCTAGCTGATAATTTTAGTAAAGGAAAGGGGCATGGTGAGTCCATTAATATATTAGTAGACATAGAAAATCATGATGTGATCAACATATTACCTCACAAAGCAGATCAAAAATTACTACTAGCTAATGATCAAGGAAAAGGTTTTATTGTTAATAGCGATGAGGTTTTAGCTTCAACTAAAAATGGTAAGCAGGTGATGCAGTTAAAAGAAAAAGCATCTTGCGTAAGTTGCCAACCAGTTGATGGTGATATGGTTGCAATTATTGGCACTAATAGAAAATTATTGGTATTTGAAACCGAAGAAATACCAAATATGAAAAGGGGACAAGGTGTTGCTTTACAAAAATACCGCAATGCTAAATTAAGTGATATTAAGACTTTTGATTCAAACAAAGGGTTAAGCTGGAATTTGGGTAATAAAATACGTTTAGAAGAGCAAATTATGTCTTGGCGTGCTCGCAGAGGTGGTATAGGCAAGATACCGCCAGTTGGATTTCCAAAAAATAACAAATTTAAGTGATTATTTTCTCTTTCCTTAGGTTATTATAGACATTTGCATACATATGGATTATATATAATTACGATAAAGGTTATATAAAAGCGTTGTTATTATTATAAAACAGATTGTTAAACATTAGGGAGGTTGGTTTATGTCTATTATGTCTGATAAATGGATAATTGAAAGGTCTGAAAAAGATCAAATGATTCATCCATTTATAAAAAACCAAGTGCGATTAAAAGAAGAAGAGAAAATTATTTCATATGGAGTCTCTTCTTATGGTTATGATGCTAGAGTATCTAATGAGTTTAAGATTTTCACCAATTTAAATACAGCTATCGTGGACCCTAAGAATTTTAGTAATGAGAGTTTAGTTCACCGTGAAACAGATGTTTGTATTATACCACCAAATAGCTTTGCATTAGCCCGTACCGTTGAGTATTTCAAGGTGCCTGAAGATGTTTTAGTGGTTTGTGTTGGGAAATCTACTTATGCAAGATGTGGAATTATTGTGAACGTCACTCCTTTAGAGCCAGGTTGGGAAGGGCACGTGACTTTAGAATTTTCAAATACAACTCCTTTGCCAGCAAAAATATATGCAGGCGAGGGGGCTTGTCAGTTTTTATTCTTTAAAGGGAATGAAAAATGCCTTACTACTTATGATAAAAGAAATGGTAAGTATATGGGGCAAACTGGGGTAACATTACCCAAAATATAATTAAAATAGGAAAAAACATGCAAAAAGAACAAAAAGAAATGCCGCATATTTCGGTGCAATCGCAATATTTAAAAGATTTTTCTTTTGAAAATCCAGGAGCTCCTGCTACTTTATCAAATCTTGATAAAGCCCCTCAAATTGAACTATCTTTAGATTTAAAAGTTCAGGCTATGCCAGAAGAAAATAATTTTGAAGTAGAAATATCGATAGCAGCAAAAGCTAAATCAGATGAGTCTACTTTATTTTTAGTTGATTTGAAATATGCTGGAATATTCTTCTTATCCAATGTGCCAGAAGAGCAAAGAGAGATGCTATTAGCGGTTCATTGCCCGGCTATATTATTTCCATATGCACGTAAAATAATTGCTGATGCTACTCAGGATGGCGGTTTCCAGCCGTTAATGATAGATCCGGTTGATTTTGGTGTTTTATACGCAAAAAAAATGATGGAAGCTAATGCTAATTCAGAAATAGAGAATTAATGGTATTAAAATCTTTGATGCTTAGTAATTTTTAGTTGAATAAAATGAATATGACTTTAATCGCACAAGGAATAATTAACAAAGTTACAATAAAAACCTTGCTTTTGGTATAAAATATATTATTATTGTGTTTATAAAAACATATTTATTAAATATTTAGGAGAGGATAAATGAGAGTATTATTAGTTGAAGATGATAACTCGACTGCTAGGTCCATAGAGTTGGCTTTGGCTTCTGAAGGAATCATAGTAGAAAGAGCCAAAATTGGTACTGATGGTTTGAATTTAGCAAAAGTATTTGATTTTGCTTTGATCATACTTGATTTAATGCTACCTGACGTTGATGGTTACGAAGTTCTTTTGAGATTACGTTCAGCTAAAATTAAGACCCCGGTTTTAATTTTATCAGGCCTGTCTTCATCAGATCATAAAATTAGAGGCCTTGGTTTTGGTGCTGATGATTATTTGGCCAAGCCATTTGATAAGCGCGAGCTAATTGCTAGAATTCATGCAATCGTGCGTCGTTCAAAAGGTCACTCAGAATCAGTAGTTAGGTTTGATAAAGTTGCTATTAATCTTGATACCAGAATAGTCGAAGTTGATAATAAGCAGGTTCATTTAACTAATAAAGAATATGCAATATTAGAGCTGCTTGCAATGAGAAAAGGAACAGTTCTGACAAAGGAGATGTTCTTGAATCATTTGTATAATAGTATGGATGAGCCTGAAATTAAGATCATTGATGTATTTGTTTGTAAGTTGCGTAAGAAGCTTGCAGAAGCTGCTGGTGGAACAAACTATATTGAAACAGTTTGGGGCAGGGGATACATGTTAAAGGATTATGAAAGTGTGCATCCTAAGATTGATATGGAAACAAAAATTACCGCTAAGTTATAAACTTACTTTTACTTTTATAACAAACTTTGAAAAGGGGTCAGTGATTGCTGGCTCCTTTTGCAAAGTTTGTTATAAAATAGTTATAGTAAATCAAAATGCAATGTCTTCAATTTTCTACTTCATCTTTTGTAAGTAATTGATTACTTTTTTACCTATTTTTGGATAAGCTATATTTTCTTGATTTAAGGCTTGGATCTACAATTTCTAAAAACTCACTTTCAACTCATTTTTACACAATGCTGAGTTAGTTCGTGGTTGGAAACCACATAGATCACCAATTTTTTTGCTGGTAACAATATCATATTCTCTAAATAGCTTCAACGATTTTCGCTGTTTTGGATCTAAGCTACGTATGAGTTTTGGAACGATCTTTTTCGCCTTTGTTATTGCTTATAACCATTTGATGCACAACTTTCTCAAAAAGAAAATTATTAGCTGAGAAAATATCACCTTGGTCCAAACCCACTAGAAATTTTATTTGTTTTGGTTCGTGCTACGTTTAAAGTTATTTTGGCTTTTGATAGATTCTCTTTCTTTATATTATCTACATTTTTATTATCTACTGCAAATTTAGCTGCTATAGATTTTAGTTTTGCATTTTTACTAAAACCATATGTTGCAATAGATTGAAGTTTGTATTTTATATATTTTACGTATTTTGCTGCTTTACTTTTATTCGCATATTTTTCTGATTTTTTTATAGTTTTATACATATCTTTAATTCCTTCTTCAAGATACTGCGCTTTCTTATCAGGATCTACGTCTTTCATCTTTTCTTTCTGCTTACTAAAACTCTCTTGCATTTTTTTGGTATTATTTTCCCCAAGCGTGTTTTTTAAATCGGGACTATTAAGCAATTTCTCTACATCTTTTGCTACTTCGTCTAATTTCTGCCCATCATACGTTTTTTTAGCTTCTTCAAATAATTCTTTAAATTTTGGTTTTTCTAGTTTTTCTGGTGCTAATTCCTTTATAGCCAAATACATTTTTTGATTTGTTAATTCTTTTTTAACAAAAGTGTTATAATTTGGATTACTATAGACAATATCTAATAAATCACCAAATGCTTGAGTTTTATGTTCTGTTGTTCTAGACGCGCCCAGACGTTGTGTAGGGTTATAAAAACGACGATCCTTACTTTCAGTCAGTTCTCTGTAAATACTTACTCCTTCAGGTGATGCCCGCGTTGTGTCAAGAATATCGTGTACACAATCTATTATTTTGTGATTAATTGTTTCCTTCTGTTTTAGCTCTTCCTTGGCTTTCTTAATTCCTTTTGGAAATAGTTCACTTGCTATGGTTGGTGCTTTTTTTTCTATGATATCTATAATTTGATCAATACGCTCGAGCGTGTGCTCTAATTCGTAATTTTTGTTATTCTTTTTGTCTTTCCTAAGAATAAACTCAGTAACAAGCTCATCTGCATCTTGTTCCTGATTTGCTTTTTCATGTAGACGCTTCGTGTCCTCTTTTTTAAAAGGTATATTTATTTTCTCTAGTTCTGACTGAAGGTCATATAACTCTACTTCCTTCTTATAATCTTTATCATTCAGCTGTGGTCTAAAAATTTCTTCAATCTCAGGTTTTTTCAGTTGCTCTGGTGCAAATTTTTTCAATATAGAATAAATTTGGGGGCTTGTTAGAGACTCTTTGACTGCGTCAAACGTACCGTTACCAAAGCTTTTTTCCATTTGTTCTACGTGCTTATATAGCTTTTCTAAATTTTCAACAGATCGCTCAACCTGTTCTTGGGGGGGCGTGGGAAATTCAGTATTTATTATATCTTTGGCTGATTTAAAACCTTCCAAATCATTTATTCTCCATATATTCGCTACTGTTACTATCTCTTCAAATAAATTTTTTATTTCTAATTCTTCTTCTTTTGAAATAGGTTCCATAATTCACTCCTGTTCATTTAAGCATAAGGTTAATTTTCAGTTTACACTTAAATTAATTATTAAAAAACAAAATATAATATTAACTATAAAAAAGAAAATTATTAGTTGAGAAAATATCACGTAAGAAGATCGCAAATTTCTTATACTCCTTAAATACACCAAAACTTCTTATCCTAGATGAAATTGCTAATAATCTAAACTCAACTCCAAGTAAGGATTTAGAGAAGTATAAAATTTATGATTAAAAAAGAGCGAAAAAAGAAATAGGGTGCAAGTTGAACAAAAGAAACCTTCAGGAGGTTAAAATGCTTGCACCCATAGAAGATATATTCTGCGAAATTGATGATTTTTTTTCAAGAAAATCAAAAAAACTTATTACTCAACAAAAATAGGCAAAGAAACAGAGCTTGTCGCATGTCAGATAGTGAGATAATGATAATATTAGTTTTATTCCACATGAGCCACTATAGAACTTTTAAAGATTACTATCATGAATGCGTAATTAGATATTTAAAACCATACTTCCCCGAGCTTGTAAGTTACAACAAATTTATAGAACTAAAGTCACATGTTGTTGCGCTTTTAGCTTTATATATGAAGCATAAATCAGGTGCAAAAACTGGCTTGTATTATATAGATTCGACTAGTTTGAAGGCATGTGTTAATCAACTAATCAACGTATTTATAGACACAAAACTTTTAAAGATATTGTAGCGCGTGGTAAAAGTTCTATGGGATAATTTTCTTGCAAATGCACTTCCTGCTTTAATAGCTTATACTTTAAAACTTCGCAAACCCAAGATAAACCAAGGTGTTTTAGGCGAAAATTAACGCTCTCTTACATCGAGCTGAGGTTATGATAGGTAAAACATCGTTATTAAGCGTAATTCATTTGTCGGTAGCTGAGAGCTTCGGCAATGTGATTCTTTTTAACGTGATTTGAGGCGTCAAGATCCGCGATTGTTCGTGCAACTCTTAATATACGATTATAAGCTCGCATAGATAAACGAAATTTCTTTGCTGCTTCGTTGAGTATGTCCTTGCCATCATCAACTGGAATTGCATAGTCAATAATTAGTTGCCCATCAAGCATATTATTGAGCTTGATGCTGTAGCCCTCGTATCGCTTGGCCTGCAGTTCTTGAGCTCGTTTAACTCTTGCAGCAACGCTGGCACTAGGCTCTTCGTTTGAGTTTTGTTGTAGCATATGTTCATAGGCGTATTCTTCATTTTGATTTCCAACTTCAATATGCAGATCGAAACGATCTAGAATAGGCCCAGATACCTTAGCTTGATAATTTGCTGCACAAGAGGGGGCGCGACTGCAGGATTTATGCGAGTCGTTCAAGTAGCCACATTTGCATGGATTCATTGCGGCAATTAGCTGAAAATTAGCAGGATAGGTGATGTGTGACCCAGAACGAGAGATAGCCACTTCTTTGGTCTCAAGTGGTTGCCTTAACGCCTCGATTACACCACTGCTGAATTCTGGTAGTTCATCTAGAAACAGCACGCCATTATGAGAAAGTGAGATTTCACCTGGCTTAACTCGTCTGCTTGCTCCCCCGCCAACCATAGCAGCTGATGTGCAAGAATGGTGCGGAGACCTGAATGGGCGTTTGCTGGTGAGCTCTCCATCGGAAATAAGCCCAGCAATACTACTAACAGTGCTGCATTCAAGAATTTCTTCTGAGGATAGTTCTGGCATGATGCCCGGTAGCCTTGATGCTAGCATTGATTTACCTGAGCCAGGAGGGCCAAACATCAATAAGTTATGACCGCCCGCTGCTGCTATTTCCAGCGCGCGTTTAGCAATCGCCTGTCCTTTAATATCTTTTAAATCGGGGTATTTTATATCTTTGTTAAATATTCCGGCTTTGGGCTTGCTTAAAACTTGCGTACCTTTAAAGTGATTTATTAATTCGATTAAATTATTAGGAGCTAATATATCATCATTTCCTGACCACGCCGCTTCGGGCCCGTTTTTACTTCCGCATATAACTCCTTTACCCCTTGCCGTTGCGCCCATAGCAACGGGTAAAGCGCCAGTGACCGGTAAGATGCTTCCATCGAGTGATAGCTCACCTAATATTAAATAATTGGCTATTTCTTCTTTCGGTAGCGCTCCAAGGCTAGCTAATATACTTACAGCAATGGGTAGGTCAAAATGGCTTCCTTCTTTGACTAGGTCTGCTGGTGCTAAGTTAATTAATATTTTTTTAGCTGGCAGGCTGAGGCCAATAGAGGATAAGGCCGCGCTCACCCGCTCTTTGGATTCGGCAATTGTTTTATCTGCCAGCCCAACAATTGTAAATTTAGGAATGCCAGGTTCGATTTTTACCTGGACATCAACATCAATTATATTGATTCCGCTAAAAGCTAGGCTAGAAACTTTGGTTATCATGCGTTTTTCTTAAAGAACAAATTTTGCTAAATCAATATTTTGTATGAAGCCTGAAAGTTGCTTATCAACAAATTTAGAGTCGATGCTTATTTTTTTCATCTTGTTGCTACCCGCATTAAAGCTTACTTCTTCAAGTAAATTCTCCATGATTGTGTGCAATCGTCTGGCGCCAATATTCTCAATTTCCTTATTAAAACGCGCTGCATAATCAGCAATTTTTTCAATCGCTTCTTTTTCGAATGAAAGATTGACATCTTCAGTAGCGAATAATGCTGTATATTGTTTAATCAAACTACTTTCTGGCTCAGTTAATATTTTGACCATATCATCTTTAGATAAAGCAGACATCTCCACTCTGATGGGCAACCTTCCTTGCAATTCTGGTAGTAAGTCAGATGGTTTGGAAAGGTGAAAAGCTCCTGATGTTACGAATAAGATATGGTCAGTTTTAATCGTTCCGTATTTTGTGACTACATTCGTTCCTTCAATTAGCGGCAACAAATCTCTTTGAACTCCTTCTCGGCTAACCTCTCCGCCTTTGGCATTGCTTCTTGAGGCAACTTTATCAATTTCGTCAATAAATACGATTCCATCATTTTCAACGGCCTTTACTGCATCCATGGTAGTTTTTTCTTCATCGATTAGTTTGTCAGACTCTTCTGCGGCAATGATTTTCATCGCTTCTTCGACAGTGAGTTTTCTTTGTTTCATCTTGTCACCGCCAAGTGCTTTTCCAAGCATATCTCCAATATTCAGTACTCCAACAGAAGCTCCTGGCATGCCTGGTATGTCGAATCCATTTGTAGCCTGAGACGGAATGTCTTTAACGCTTATCTCTATTTCAGTGTGATTTAGTTCTTGATTTAGTATCTTTTCCCTAAATTTATCGCGAGTTTCAGCTGAGGAGCTTGAGCCAACAACAGCATCTAATATTCTTTCGACAGCTTTTAGTTTTGCTTTCTCTTTTACAAGCGCTGAGGCTTTCTCCTTTTGGTAGCTAATTGATATCTCAACTAAATCGCGAATAATTGACTCTACATCGCGTCCAACATATCCCACTTCGGTAAACTTGGTTGCTTCAACTTTAATGAAAGGAGCTGCTGCTAGTTTTGCCAATCGTCTAGCAATTTCAGTTTTACCCACCCCAGTTGAACCAATCATTAAAATATTTTTTGGTACAATGTCATTTTTTAATAATTCGTCAGAGATATATGCTCGGCGATATCTATTCCGTAATGCCACGGCAACCGCTTTTTTAGCTGGCGTCTGTCCAATGATATATCTGTCTAACTCACTTACAATTTCAGCTGGGGTTAACCCCATTTTTTTGTTCATGTTCATCTTATTTTACTTTTTCAGTGATAATGTTATGGTTTGAAAATACACAAATGCTTGCTGCTATATTCATAGATTTTAGGGCTATCTCTTCTGGGCTTAGCTTAGTTTCAACTGAACATAATGCTTTGGCAGCAGAAAGCGCATAAAACCCACCCGATCCAATTGCTGCAATATTATCTTCGGGCTCGATTACATCCCCGGCTCCGCTGACAATTAGTACATGATCTTTATCTGCAACAATTAACATCGCTTCTAGTTTTCGTAAATATTTATCAGTTCGCCAATCTTTTGCTAATTCAACGGCGCTTCGAAGGAGTTGATTAGAGTGTTTTTCTAGTTTTGCTTCTAATCGTTCGAATAAAGTGAATGCATCAGCGGTTGAGCCTGCAAAACCAGCAATAATCTTCCCATCAGACAGGGTTCTTAGCTTACGCGCCGTGCCTTTCATAATACAATTTCCTAGTGACACTTGGCCATCAGAAGCGATAACTACCTCTTTACCTTTTTTTATGCATAAGATAGTGGTTGCATGTGGTGATATTAGTTTGCTAGATTGTTCAGACATAAATTCCTTCCAATTTTTTAGTTAGTCTTGTCAAACTCATTTTAGATGAGCGTTAATTATAGTGAATTAAAATTATTAAACGCGATTTTGGTAAATGTTATGTTATTTATAAAATGTAATTTAAACAAAAACAACTATAAACTACAATAGTTAAAAGGTGTATTTTTCTTGCGCCTTAATAAATTCAGCTCTGAGAAGGTTATATCATCGAATGTAGCTTTTATCAACTTTATTAATTACAACATTAATAACTGCACACTAGCTTGATAAAATAGGTCTTTACTATTCATGTGATATTGCTATATTATTTTTAAAATGAAAGGTTCATGAGTTAATTAATATATTGCGTTTTAACATCAAATTCAAAAATAAAGGTTGAATTGAGATATTATTTGTAAGTTATCAGGAGAAAAAGCTTAATGGTTTACGACCCAAGAAATATATTTGCTCAAATTATCAAAGGCGATATTAAAGCAGAAAAATTATACGAAGATGATAAGGTAATTGCAATTCAGGACATAAATCCAGCCTCTCCAATACATATATTAGTTCTTCCAAAAGGTGAGTATGTTGACTTGGCTGATTTTGTAGGAAAAGAATCTCCAGAAAATATTGCGCATTATTTTAAAACGGTGGATAAAATTGCTCAGGCAAATGGAGCTCAGGAGTATCGTATAGTTTCTAATAAAGGGACAGCTGCAGGGCAGTCTGTCTTTCATTTTCACACCCATATCTTAGGCGGTATGGATAATATTAATTTAGTTGATCAAAATTTATGAGTAAAAAATATAATATAGCAGTTGTTGGTGCAACTGGAAATGTTGGGCGTGAGGTTCTTGCTAGTTTAATTGAGAGAAATTTCCCAGTAGGCGAAATAAAAGCTTATGCTTCTGATGAGTCAGTTGGTAAATCAGTTAGTTTTGGTGATGATGAAATTAAATGTGATGTTTTAAAAGACGCTAATTTTTCAAACATAGACATGGCATTCTTTTGTGCTGGCTCTGCTATATCTCAAAAATACGCAGAAAAAGCAATATCTGAAGGATGTATTGTTATTGACAAGTCATCATTTTTTAGACTAGCGGAGGACGTGCCATTGGTTGTTCCAGAGGTAAATCCAAATGCATTGGATGGATTTCAAAACGGAGTTGTATCTAGCCCTAATTGCTGTTCCATCCCTTTGGCAGTAGCGCTAAAGCCACTAGATAATGCAGCAAAAATCAAACGTGTGGTTATCTCAACATATCAATCTGTTTCTGGAGCTGGAAAGGAAGCAATGGACGAGCTTTATAACCAAACTAAATCAAAGTTTGTGTTTGGTGCAGCCGAGCCTAAAGCCCTTCCTAAACAAATTGCTTTTAATTTATTTCCACATATTGGTGATTTTTTAGAAGACGGAAGTAGCGATGAGGAATATAAAATTCAGCATGAGTTGAAAAAAATCATGGGCTCGCACGTTCAAGTGAGCGTAACATGTGTGCGTGTTCCAGTTTTTGTTTCTCATTCAATGTCAGTTAACGTTGAGTTTGAGACGCCCTTAACTGTAAATGAAGCTGAAGAAATTTTGCAAGAAGAGGAAGGGGTAGTTGTATATAATAAAGGAAACGAGAATCAATATACTACTCCTATTGAAGTAGTAGAAAATGACGCTGTTTTTGTGTCAAGAGTTCGCGAAGATAAATCTCAGAAAAATACTCTTAATTTATGGGTTTGTTGCGATAATTTGCGTAAAGGCGCTGCGTTAAATGCCGTTCAGATTGCAGAAAATATCATAAGCGACAAATAACATGAAAACTAGCTCGATAAAAAGAATAACAGATTTAGTTGCTGAAAATAAATGTAAGTTTATATCATTAAAATATCTTGGTAATGATGGAGCGCTACAGCAGCTTGATATACCGTCTAGCCAGCTTCTGCTAGAAGAAGAGTTCAAAAATAATTACTCTGAGTTCGAGGTCTTGGATCAACATGTTTTTCTTGATCCATTTCGCAGCCTGCCAACTCTGACAGCATTTTGCTATCATCACTCATCCTCAGTTGCCAAACTGCGTGATCTTCAAGACTTGGAAGGGGCAGTTGCAGATATTAGTTTCTGGGTGATGGAGCATCATGCAGAAGGCTATGTTGCAAAAAAGAATCAAGTAGATCCGTTTGATATATATTCGAACTTCAGAGCTGATATTGCATTAATATTAGAGCAAATTGGAATTAAAGTTATTTCGCATTATCATGGTAAAACTAGGGGAGAGTTGATTATTAAAATTTCCTCAAAGGGCTTGCTGAAACTAGCTGATGACGTTGTTGTTACTAGGTTTATTATAAATAATTGCTCTATTAGCTACAACTTAAAAATTACTTTAACAAAAAAAGAGGAGACTAACCTTTTTATAAGATGCGATGTTAACGGAGTAAAGAAACTACAGGTGGATTCTTGTTTAAGTCTTTATCAAAAGGTTGTAAGTTAATGACTTTTATGATATAAGGTAGATAAATTTTTATAGAAGTTAATCATAGTATTTGTTTGTTAGAGAGCAACTATGGTAGCATAATAATATATAAATAAAACTATAATTAAAATAAAATATAAGTATATAGTGATATGAGTAAAAACCAAATACAAAAATCTGTTAGTGCTTCTGGTAGACATACCTTGCCAGAGCCTAATATTATCAAGAAAGCACTAGCAAAATGTAAAGCTACTTTTCAAATAGTTTTTATCTTTGCGTTCTTTATTAATTTATTGATGCTTGTGACGCCTCTATATTCTCTGCAAGTACTAGATAGAGTTCTTGGCAGTGGTAACTTAAATACGCTATTTATGCTTTCAGTCATCATTGCTGCGGTGTATTTTGCCAATACGTTACTACAAATTGCGCGTTCATTTACTCTGATTAAGGTCGGGGAGTGGTTGGACAATCATTTGTCACCAATCATATTTGGGCATTCTATTACGGCGTCAGCAACGAAAAGAAACCCTGCTGCTAGCCAATTATTACGTGATTTTCAAACGTTAAAAACATTCTTGACGAGTACAGGTATTAATACTTTATTTGATGCTCCGTGGAGCATTGTGTATATCACAATCTTGTTTTTAATACATCCTTACATTGGCTTTATTACAATTGTTGGTGCAGTGATTATTGTGAGCTTTGCTTTCTTTAATGCCGTGGCAACTAACAGAACTCTGGGAGAAGCAACCGAATTAAGTGTTAAGGCGATGTCGCAGGCTGAAATTGCTAATAGAAATGCTGAAGCTGTTGAAGCGATGGGTATGATTGGTAATGTAAGAAAAAATTGGGCAAGGTACAATACAGAATCATTAGAAAAAGTTTCTGTTGCAAGTTATAGAAACGGTATTATTTCAAACTTCTCACGCTTTGTGCGTAACCTAATGCAGATGTCGGTAACTGGCACAAGTGCATATATTATTGTTACAACTGGTGGCGTTGAGATGAGTACTGGTGCGATGATCGCTAGTTCTATTATTGTGGGTAAAGCACTTGCTCCTTTTGATAATTCAATTGTAATGTGGAAAAGTATTAGTGGCGCGTTAAAATCTTATAAAAGCATCAATGATTCTTTCGATAGTATTGAAGAAAGAGATCAGTCGATGCCAATACCTCATATTGATGGTAAGCTTGCATTAGAGAATGTATATTATGCACCTCCGACAATGCCAAGCAATAACCCACTGCAGCAAATGACACCTCCAAGGCACATATTAAAAGGAATATCTTTTAATATGCAACCAGGTGAGATTTTAGCGGTAATTGGACATAGTGGATCTGGTAAATCAACTTTGGCCAAGCTTATTGTTGGTGTTTGGGAAGCTTCATCAGGTTCTTTGAGGCTAGATGGTGGTGATATATATACTTGGAATAGGGAGAATTTTGGTGAGCATGTTGGTTATTTACCTCAAGGTATTGAGTTATTTAGTGGAACGGTTAAACAAAATATTGCCAGAATGTCTGATGAGGTTGATCCAGAAAAAGTGGTTGAAACTGCAAAAATGTGTGGAGCCCATGAGATGATTTTAAGTTTAGCAAATGGTTATGATACTGATATTGGTAGTGGTGGTGCAAATTTATCTGGTGGTCAAAGACAAAGAATTGGCCTTGCTAGAGCTTTTTATGGTAACCCCAAATTAGTAGTGCTCGATGAGCCAAATGCGAATTTAGATGAGGCTGGTGAAATGGCTTTAGCTGACGCTTTAAGAACTGCTAAGAAGAAAAAGATTGGTGTGATAGTGATTTCGCATAGACCGTCAATTTTATCTGCTGTTGACAAAATTATGGTTATTCAGCATGGTTCGGTAGCTAATTTTGGTGCTAAAGAAGAAGTTGAAAGTAAAATTAAGACCCTAAATAATGGGACTATGCATATAAATAAGGATTAGTGGGTTATTATGAGCAATAAAGATAAAAAATTAACACCAGAACAGTTGCAAAAAATACAGCAACTACAAGCTATGATGATGCAAGCTCAAGGGCAAGGCAAAGGTAATCCTCAAGCGGGTGGGGCGCCTAATCCAATGATGTCAGGACCTAAACCTCCTTTGGCAAAAAGAATTTTTATTGGCATTTTGCAAAAAATGAGCGAATGCGTGAAGTTCGTTGATCAGTTCATTGACCTAATAGTTAAAAAGGATGGTGGCGATGCTAATGATGTGGTAAAGAGCGCCAGAGCTCCAATATTGTTTGGAACTTTTGTAACAATATTTTTTGCCGTTTTTGGGACATTATGGGCAGCTACAGCTCCTTTAGATAGTGCTGCTGTTGCGATTGGCACGGTCGTTAGCCAGAGTCAAAAGAAAGTTGTGAATCACCAAGAAGGTGGCGTAATAAAAGAAATTCTTATTGAGGTTGGTAGTAAAGTTAAGAAAAATGATAAATTAATAATTCTTGATGATACAAGAATTAAAGCTCGTTATAAAAGCACTTTAAACCATTATCGATCTTTAGCGGCCACTGAGGCACGTTTATTAGCGCATATTAACAATGAAGAAAAAGTTGATTTTCCAGAATTTTTGCTACAAAACTCTTCAGACCCAGCAATTGCAACAATACTTGAAACCCAAAGAAATTTATTTTTGTCAAAAAAAGAGTATTTTAAATCTGAAAAAAGCTCTATAGAGCAAAGAATAAAACAATCTGAAAAAGCAATAGAGGGCCGTAAAGCAAAAACCGTTTCTTTAGAGAAAAATTTGGAAGTAACGAAAGATCGGTTAGAAGCAACAAAAAAACTTCACGAGAAAGGCTATGCTCAAAAAGCAGTTTTATTAGAGCTGGAATCAAAAGAAGCTAATATTGTTAGTGAAATAGCTGTTAACCAGGCGGATATAATTTCATCTGAACAAGAGACTACTAGGCTTAATATTGAGCTAATTAATTTAGATAATAGATATGTAGCAGAGTTGTCAACAGAACTAAGTAGGACGCAAATTGATTTAGCAAATGCTAAAGAAGAGTATTTGTCGCTTGAAGATACGCTAAATAAAATTGTTATTAGGGCGCCAGTTGATGGTGTTATTAACAACTTATATTACAGTAGCGTTGGCGTGAATATCCCAAGTAGTCATAATATTTTGGAAATATCTCCCTTAAATGATAGCTTAGTGATTGATGCTAAGATTCCTCCTAAGAATATTGATGCAATAAAAGTAGGCTTAAGATCTAAGATTAGATTTAGTGCATTTAAATCAAGGACTTCCCCTGTATTCTTTGGTGAGATTGTGTCTTTATCTCCTGATATTATAATTGATTCACAAGGGCAACAACTTGGTCAATTAGCAAATGCTCCAATTATGGGTCAGGATCCTACTGCAGCAGGTTATTATAAGGCGAGAATTAAGCTTGATATGGATCATTTTAATGAACTTGCTAAGCCGCGTCATTTATCCTTAGTAGCTGGTATGCAAGCAGAGGTTCAAATTATTACTGGTACAAGAACTATGTTACAATATTTATTAGATCCAGTTTATGATGCAATGTTTAAAGGCTTTAAAGAAAGGTAAGTCACATTACTATTAAGTAGTATAAGTATTATAAAAAGAGCTAATCTTGTTTGATGAGATTAGCTCTTTTTATAACGGAAAGATAATTTCGAAATTAAAAATATTGTGCAAAGAATAGCTTCTCAATTTTATTTCTAATAGCTATTGACATTAAATGAGTAATCAATATGCTTCATAACATTTAATTTTTACAATTATTAGTTATATGAAGAGGAAGATAATTAAGTTTGGTAATAGAAAGTCATTCAATGCTTTTTCCCATCAAAATAAAAACATTAATGAGACTGATTGTCATGGCAGAACAGCATTATTTATGGCTTGTTTGCGTAATGATAAAAGCCTTGTCGAGTTTTTATTAAAGGAGAAGGCGGACCCGAATATAGCAGAAAGTAGCATTTCAGGAAAATTCAAAGGTGAAAATTGGTTTAATTTAAAAAGGTCCCCTCTGCATTTAGCAGCAAAGGATGGTGATTATGCGATTGTTAGTTTATTATTAAAACATGGTGCAAATGCTAACGCACTAACAATAGATTATGAAACCCCTTTACATTATTCAGTCAAAAGCAAGTTTGATTTTAAAATTGTTAGGTCTTTGCTAAAATTTCAACAAGATATTAACTATCAAAACAAACATGGTCGAACAGCTCTTCATCTAGCTTGTGCTAATATCAAAAGTACAGAACATAACAACTTGCTACTCATTGAGCTGATTAATGCTGGTGCGAATATAGCTTTACTTGATGATTTTGGTAAATTGCCAATTTATTATTATTTTCTAAGGAATAACTTTAAAGAATATTCCTTATTTAACAAAAGTCCTGGAGAAACAAAATCTAGTGATCATTTTATTTCAAATTTAGTTCAAGAAAGCAGGCACTGTTTTAATTCAGAAAGGCAAAATTTTATATTTGAGTACGCTTTGCGTTTAGGTGCTAAGCTTAATAGCGTGGATGAAAAAAAATTAACTCCTTTACATCATGCTTTTCGTAGTGATAATTTGGCGATGGCAGAGCGAATAATTCAATATGGGGGAGATATTAAAGCTCGTTCAATATTTGGAACTTTACCCATTTCTTATGTATTTGATGTTGAAATAATGGATAAATTTTACTTTTTTGATGAATCTGATGAGGATGTTAATCAACAAGATTCTTATGGTCTTACTATCTTACATTATGCCTATTACCTTGATATGCCTGCATTTATTATTCAGTATTTGCTTAATTTGGGGTGTGACCCCACAATAAGATCTGAAGAAGGAGGGGTTCCAATTAGTTACGGAATAAACGGTGTGAATGTTAAGGGTTTTGATTTTTTAATAAAAGAGACAGGGGGTATTAATCATCAAGATAAAGAGGGAAAAACATTATTACACAAGGTTTTGAAGGCGGATAATAAAGATGTGCTTATTTCAGGCTTGCTATCTATGGGAATAGATATAAATATTCAAGATAATAATGGACATACTGCATTTTATTTATACTTACTCGATAGCCACGCTAAAAGCTATAAAAAAGATGTAAGGAAAATAATAGAGTTGTTTACACATCATGGGGGAATTAAGTTGATAGAGGAAAGTAATATATTTGATTTACTACTTAAGTCACCAATGTTTAAGGGAGCGGAGCTCGTGCATTTATTGGCTCTATGTGGAAATGTAGGGGATATTGATCGTTTGCTAAATGAGAAAAAAATAGATTTAAATCTACCGGACTCAAAAGGCGAACTACCATTATGCTATGCCGCTATGAATAATCAATATGAAATGCTTAATTGCCTATTATCCAAAGGCGCTGATAAAACAAAAATCAGTAGTGATTTTTTCTTTTTTTGTCTTGATAGTTCTGTTCTAAAGCCTAGTATTCAAAGCTTTAAGCTAATTTTTGATGAAAGTAAATTATGCGCCCTTAATTATCAAGGACAAGATTTAGTTGGTTGTTCAATAGATAACGGCCTTAACCAGCATACAAAATATTTCACAGAATTAAACAGTGCTCAATTAGAAAATTTATTAGAATAATTTTGTATAGCTATGCTTGGCTTGCTAGCTATACAAAATCTACGCAGCTTACTTTCGTCTAATATTAATAAAGTACATGATGAGTAAGCAAATAGCTAGTCCATACCAAGTGATTGCGTATTCCATATGATCGTTGCGAATTTTATTTAAATTATTCGTATGTAATGGCTTTCCACCTTGAGGTAAATATTGGCTATTAATTTGCATTAAATAAAAATTATTTTCTGTGATTCCAAGTATCTTTTTTGCCATATCTAAATCAATTGTAAACCATATTTTATTTTTACAGTCATTTTCTGGGACCATAAATTTTCTATTTTCACCTTGTAATATAATTGCCTCAATTTGATGCTTTTGGTTCTTTTCCTTAAAGTGACTAATTTTATCTTTAGCACTTTGTGGTATCCAGCCTCTAGAAACTAGATATTTTTTACCATTATCTGCATTCAAAACCGACAGCATATAATATCCGTCCTTTTCGGGATTCGAGGTCCTACGTCCGTATACAAAAACACTGCTATTTTCTAAAAAATTACCGTTTATCATGATCTTAGAGTACAAAGCTTTATTATCTTCTGTTAATAAAACCGCTGGATTTTTTACATTATTTTCTATTTTATCGATGAATTTTAGTTTTTCCGATCTCCTATGTAACTGCCATGACCCTAGAGATATTAATGTTAAAAAAGTAAGGCAGACTAGGATAAGTGACGATAATTTTAGCTCGTAACCAGATATGGTAATGCTATTTTGCATATTATTTATGTTTATTTTAACTTTATTATCAAAGATACTAGTATATTTTGCAATAAATTTAAATTACTATTTCTAAATCCAATAAAATTAACTGAAAATTATCTTAATAATATTTGCAGGATATTGAGTTTTTGTATATCATTGAGAGGTAGATAAAAATAATAAATCAAGACAATATTGGCGGTATAAATTATGACATTAGATATCAAAGTTCCTGAAAGCGTAATATTGCAGCCTATAATCACCGTTTTTGGTGTTGGTGGAGCAGGTGGTAATGCGATTAACAACATGATTAAAGCAAGCCTTAAAGGTGCAAATTTTGTAGTAGCAAATACCGATGCACAAGCACTAAAATTTTCTGAAAGCGGGAATACGGTTCAGCTGGGCGCTTCATCAACCAAAGGACTTGGAGCTGGTGCAAATCCAGAGGTCGGTAAGCAGGCTGCTTTGGAAAGTGAAGAAGACATCAGGTCTCATCTAGAAGGAAGTAATATGGTTTTTATTACAGCTGGTATGGGCGGTGGCACTGGCACTGGGGCTTCACCAATTATTGCTAAAATAGCGAAAGAGCTTGGTATACTGACTGTGGGCGTAGTGACTAAGCCTTTTCTATTTGAAGGTTCAAAGCGCATGAAGTTTGCTGAAGAGGGGATAAAAGAGCTTCAGCCGCATGTGGATACATTGATTGTTATTCCAAATCAAAACCTATTCCGCATTGCTAATGAGAATACTACTTTTCAGGAGGCTTTCCGTATGGCCGACGATGTTTTGCATGCTGGTGTGCGCGGCGTGACGGACCTTATTACCTCTCCTGGTTTAGTAAATCTTGACTTTGCGGATATTAAAACTGTTATGGGAGAGAAGGGTAAAGCAATGATGGGAACCGGTGAGTCATCAGGCGAAGATCGTGCTATTAAGGCGGCAGAAGCAGCTATTGCAAATCCATTATTAGATCAAAATTCAATGTTTGGTGCTTGTGGTGTGTTGATTAATATCACTGGTGGTAAGGATATGACTCTTTATGAAGTCGATAGTGCTGCAAACCGCATCAGAGAAGAGGTTGGAGAAAGTGATGCTAATATTATTTTTGGCTCAACGTTTAATCCTGATCTGGAAGGCACAGTTCGTGTATCTGTTGTTGCAACTGGTATTGATCAAGAAAAAGCTGAAGAGCATAAATCTTCACATAGTCTTGTAGACGAAGATGATGAGTTGTTAAATGAGATGCAATCACCGCCAGAATTTAATGAATATAGTGGTGGAATTCAAAATAATGCAAATGAATTACAAGAAAATATTGATAATATGTCTCAACAAGTTGATCTGAATAATAGTTTTTTAAGTGAAGAGAATCAAATTCAAGAAGACCAGGTTGCTCCTCGTAAAGTTTCTCTATTTAAGCGGATGTGGAATTCTCTAATTTCTTCTGATAGTGAAGAGGTAGTAGTACGTAGTAATAATGCCAAGTCTTTAAGTCAGCAGCAAAACAAGAAAGAGAATAATTCGGCGGTAAAAGAGGCAGAAAGTTTTTTTAAAGAAAAGATGTAGACTGATTTAAAAATACTCTTTAGAACCATCATCACAAGCCATTCAAAGTTGGCGTGGTGATCCAGATCATTGATTACCAACATTAGATTATAGAAAAAACTCTCAAGGTACAACTTTTGCTGCGCCTTGAGAGTTTTTAATTTACCTTGCTTAATTTAGCTGCAAAGTAAAAGCAGATTATCCAATTCTGCTAAATCCAATTCTGCTAAATCCAATCCTGCTAAATTATTACCATCAGGCGCATAACTAGTGTATAAGCCATCATTTTCCAAAGCTTCGTGTATAAAATTTGGTAATTCTATGAAGTCACCGTTCTGTAATTTTATATGATTCTTAGGCGCTGTTCCTCCATAAGCCAGATTAACAACTGAAGAGGTCATTTTTGATAGTTCCTTTAAATCCATTTTGTCTATATCGGACACAGATTGAGAAAAATCACCCATGTTTGCCATTTTATTGCTTGTACCTGCTAATACTACAGAATTAGAAAAATAATCATCACCACTTGGAGACCTTTCTTTTGTAATAAAGTATTGATTACTAGAAATTTCACAAAAAGCGATGTATTTTTGGCATAAATCTGTTTCTTTTAAGTGTAAAGCAGATGAGCCATTCTTATATATATCAAATACGGGTTCATCATTAATCGAGAATGATATCAGCGATTCTGTGTGCGCTAGTAACGTAGTTGCAAATACCTTATTAGCATCTACGTCAGAGACTGATTTTGTTTCATTTTTTGTTTTGATGTTTAATCTGGAGATATTTGAGTTATTTAACTTATTAACATCTACATATTTTGCAACATCAATATTCTCAAGATTTATTTCCTCCTTTTTGCTCAAGAGATTGAAGAGTGAGTTATCACCATCCTTCTTTTCTATCTTTTCGTTAACAGTTGGAACATTGATAGTTAAATCACAAATCATTTTTGAACTTCCAGCTGCCTCCCAAATTTTACTATTTGAGTTGCCCTCTAATTCTAAAGAGAATATATTTTTGTTATTTTTATCAACGATTTCTATAGCTGTTTTAACCAATTCAAATTGAGCTGTTGTAGCTCCAGCAGATTCTATCTTAACATGCTTTATGCGAGATGATTCATTTGGAATATTTTCAATAACGGAGAAATGCTCGCCATCAAGTTGATTTGCAGTAATAGTTAGCACTCCGTCTTGAATTTTAACGTAATTTGCATCTATAATTTCAAAATCGTCATCTTCTGAAACGGTAATTTGATCAGATAGCTGTATCAATGATGATAAGTCTTTCGTTTCTAAATTTTTTGCTACATTAACCATCAATTTGCTATTGGTTTCTTTTGACTTTTCAACAGCTGCCTTTGTTATCTCCAGCAAAACTTGATCTCTGTATTCTTCTTCGGTAACGCGTTTTACTTTTCCGTCAACAAGCTGAGCTTGAGGTGTTTCGGCTGTAATATTTTTTATATTTACTTCGGTTATATTAGTTCCTTGATGTTTAACAATTTTGAGTATTTCTGGAACGTTCTTTTCATCTAAATGCACTCCATCTAAATTCAAACACGCAGTTTTCCTGTCGGTGCTATGATACTCAATAATAGTTTGATTTTTATATTCAATCGAGCCATAATCACTTAGCGAGTCCTCTAGATTTTGATTATTATTCTGAAAGGGTAGTGCAACAAGCCAAGATGGATTAGATTGTGAGCTTGGCTCCGAGTTTTTGCTTTTATTTTCAACTTCAATTGATGTTTGGTTAGAGTAATAATGTTGCTCTGGGTCAACATCTACATCTTTCGAATTATCTTGTGGCGCATTTTCAGAATCATCTTCAGAGAGGTCCTGGAATTCGCTTATTTCTGCTAACGTGCTTTTGCTTAGGTCTTCTTCTATGAATAATGATGCGTCTGGTGAAATATTTTTTAATAAATAAGTTATTGACTGATCTAAGAAAGATAAGCTCTCGTTGTCCGTTTCGTTTTCTGGTTTTGAGTTTATTAGCAAGTCGATACTAGCAAGGATTTGGCTAGCCTCATTTTTCTTCTCTTCGTCGGGTATTGATTCAATTAGATCAAAGCCACTTATTTCCTCATCCAATTCTTTATTCTTAAAGCGCTTTTTAAAATTACTACGTAATTGCTTTAAATCAGTGATTTTTCTGGTTCGCTCTTGTAAATCAGCCCCATAAGTTGCGCTGTTAGTATACTCAGTATTAAGTTTATTATCATCTTCTAGTTTCGGCAAATCTTCTTTTTTTCTCTCGGTTTTTTTAGAAGATAGGTCTTTAGACTGTTTATCTAATATTTTTTTTAGATTATTAGGAAGTCTATTTAGTGCTTCTTCGTAGCTCTCCCATGCCTGAAAAGCCGTTTTTTTACTGTTGTGTTCTGAGGTGTTTTCTATGCTAGAAGTTGATGAAAATAACGTTGAACCTGTAAGAAGTTCGATGTTTTCAGTGCTATTTTCACTTCTCTCTTCTTCAGCAGCTTTCTCTTCAGCAGCTATTCTCTTCTCTTCAGCAGCTTTCTCTTCAGCAGCTTTCTCTTCAGCAGCTTTCTCTTCAGCAGCTATTCTCTTCTCTTCAGCAGCTATTCTCTTCTCTTCTTCAGCAGCTAGTCTCTTCTCTTCTTCAGCAGCTAGTCTCTTCTCTTCTTCAGCAGCTATTCTCTTCTCTTCAGCTAGTCTAGCTTCTAAGGCGTCTGCACGTTTATTAGATTCAGCTCTTCTCTTCTCTTCAGTAGCTTTCTTTTCAGCAGCTAGTCTCTCTTCTTCGGCAGCTTTCTCTTCAGCAGCTTTCTCTTCAGCAGCTTTCTCTTCAGCAGCTAGTCTCGCTTGGTTAGCTTCTAAGGCGTCTGCACGTTTATTAGATTCAGCTATTCTCTTGTCTTTAGCTAGTCTCTTCTCTTCAGCAGCTTTCTCTTCGGCTAGTCTCTTCTCTTTAGCAGCTTTCTCTTCGGCTAGTCTCTTCTCTTCAGCTAGTCTCTTCTCTTCAGCAGCTGTGTTATCTCCCCAAAAGAAGCTAGTCCAGCTTGTCGCGTATTCCCAAGCCTTTGTCAATAAACCTTTATCTTCACTAGCATCAGCTTGCGAAAGACCTTGATTCTGGTTACGTCCCGCCTCTAAGTCAGGATCTTGATTAGAATTTTCGCTATTGTTTGTTTTCCAAAAAGGGCTCAATATTTTGTTAATAAAACTCCACATAATAATCTCTCCTAATAATTTATATTAAAAATAATTAAACGTATTATAAACTAAAAGGTTTATAATATCAACCTTTTAGTTAATATAAATTGGTATTTTGTATTAAGTTAGATTTTATAAAGAATTGATTAATTGATTTATTATTAAGAATTTGATTTGCATCAACAGTTGATTTTAGGCGACATCACCATTGCCCGCAAGAAAGAGAAAACGACCATGATGACCTAGATGTTATCTGTCAATGCCTCAAGCTCTATGGTTAAATTAATACCGACAGAAATCAATAAAATCTATGATCCATCGTTTCCTAATAAACTAATGGGCATGGGAAGTTCAGTAGTTTTTAGCGCTTCGTTAAGTTGATGACTCATTAGTTGTTGAGATAAAGACTGACTGGTTTTATTTAAATTTTCTATGGCTTCTAATAGAGTTGCTTGATTGTGTTCAATTTGAGTTAATCGTTGATTAGTTGATTCTTCCCGAATATTGGGCATAGGGTCATTAAAGTCAGAATTCAAACTACAGGCTGATTGCGACCTAGAAAAAGGAAAATTACTCTGATCATCATTAAAATCAGAATTCAAACTACAGACTGATTGCGACCTAGAAAAAGGAAAATTATTCTGATCATCATTAAAGTCAGAATTCAAACTACAGACCGATGATGATCTAGAAAGAGATTTTTCGGTTAAAGTCTGAGTAAAACTATCATAGCTTTGTAAATGTGGATTATTTTGCATTATATGTGGATTTGCATGGGCTATGTTAAGCAATGGGTCAACTGGTAGGGATAAATCATAATCACTATCTGGCACTGTGTTTAGAAATCTTCTAACAGGCTCGCTATTAGGTAATTGATCAACAGAAATATCATGCTCAGATCCATCTTCTCCAATTAAAGAAACTATCCCTTTTCCTGCTTTAACAACAATTTTAGCAACTGCGCCAATTTCAAATTTCTCTTCCGGTAAAGACCCAAGAAAACCTCCGAGAATTTCAGTAGATGTATGCGATACTTCTACCATTTTTTCAGCAACTTTACTTTCGCCATTTCTCCCAGTGAAATTTTGAACTAAACTTGTTTCTCGACCAGAGCATGAAATGTCGGCAATGTTTTTTTTTACTTTTATTACTGTAATTAGATTGCCGTCTTTGTCAAATTGCTGTGTTGTTTCAGTGGAGTGGTCTTGGTGGACTTCGGCTTTATCTTCGTCTGTTGATTGTTGCTTCTGGCGCGAGATATTGCAGCTGCAAAGTGCTGTTATTCCAGCGATTAAGGAAGTAGCTCCTGATAGTGAAGCTACGGTAATGGCAACTATTGCTATTGTGGTTGGTTCCATAAAATGTCCTATATTTTATAATAAATCCATATTAAGCACTCTTGTGCAACAATATTTTATTGCGCGAAAGCTATCTTTTAGTAGATATAATTATTGTACCCTAATGATTAACTTATTATTAATTTATAAAGCAAATATTCATTCCTCAATATTAATCGTGATATAGTTATCACATAGAAACTAGTGTGTGTTTACGTGAGTGATGAGAGAATAATTTCAATAAACCGTTAACGTGAATAGGCTTATTATTTTTTGTCATTTAACAAGAATAAAAACCCCACCATAGCAATTAAGCACCCTGCGGGAATGACTGATAGAGAGTAAATAAAAGTATTAGCCGAGTATAGAGCAACGCCTTGTTCGTTGATTTCTCCTTGCCAATTACTAGCAAATAAATAGCCAATTATATTATGAAAGACATAACCAAATGACATATTAATACAGTTAATAATAGAGATAGCTAAACCAGATGAAGAGGAGTCCACTTCAGAACTTGCGGCGCTAAAGACTAAAACTTGGTAGCAACATAGAACACCAAGTCCAAACATCAGTAAAATTAAAGGAATCATTGAAAATGAGGGCATTAAAAACAACAGCCCAAATATAGCAATAGTTAGCAATGAAGTTATAAAGATCATGATGTCATTAGAGTTTATCATTGTTGCAAAAAAGACCAGTATAGGCCCGCCGCAACACATGCCAAAATAAACGTACATTATAATCATTGAACTATCAATTAATGAAAACCCAAAAATTTGATTAAACATTGGCACAGCCCAAACATCAGCAAATCCTTCAAGTGCTCCAACCATTAGGCCACCACAAATACCAATTAGCATGAGGCGGTAATTTAAAGTCACCCGTAATAATTGTTCTAATATTTTAGATTTTTGGTTAATGTGTTCGGATTTATCCATAATATTACCAAACAGCATAATTAAAAGACCAATTGATGCAATAATAACTGTCACAAACATTAAGACATTTGGTGCCCCATACCATTGAAAAAATATCACTAATGGGGTGGTGCTAAATACGGCGCCAGTTAGTCCGAATGTAAATGATAAACCAATTAGCATTGCATGATACTCTTCATCAAAGAAAGTTTTAATAATTTTTGCAATAGATAAAAACGCAATACCAGAACCAAATCCAGTTAAAAACCTAGATAATAATAGACAATTCCAACTGTCTGTAGTAATAAATACATACGATCCAGTGGCGGTAAGAAGGATAGCTGCAGCAGTTACCAAATGGTAGCTAAGTCGGTCAAGCATTAAACCAAGAGGAATTTGTGAAATACCATATCCAAGATAGTAATAAGCTGATAAAGAGCTAAACATTGCAGCATCAATGGTAAATTTTGCCATTATATCTTCGCGCAAAATTCCTACTGAGAGTCGTAAAATAAATTGCAGAGCAAAGAATATATTTGCAAGGCACCACAATAACACAGGTTTTTTCGATGGGTTGTTTAGCATATTAAAGCAAAAAAGGTGTAACTATTATCTTATCCAGATCAAATAATACATAACCCATACCCCCAATGTCAATCCTATTATTATAAAATGGAAAATAACCTTGATTATTAGTAATTTTTTTCTATTCTAAGGATCAATCGCAGTAACTTAATAAAAATAAAATGACCAAAAATCAAGGCGCTATAAAATTATTCTCGCCGCGTAAAAAAATACAAAAATCACCTAATTTAA
>JBMGNO010000008.1:0-32360 GCA_049739405.1 Rickettsiaceae bacterium | reverse complement strand
TTTTTATACCCTTTTTTAGCATACTCCCACCTGCAGCTTGGAATCTGTTTTTTTCAGCAACTAACATCATGTTCAAATCTTCACGTCTTTGCACTAATTGAAACAGCTCCATATCTTTTGCAGATTGAGGAAGAAAGATATTTAAATCATGTCCACGCTCATGTCCATATTTTGCTAATGCCTTAGCATCTAGCGCATCAGTCTTTGCAGCATTACCAAAGGAACGAAGAAAATTTTTACCTTCCTAGAATCAGCTCTGTGTACTTTATAATCAGATTCTAACATATTTTTTATCTTACAACGGATACTAAAAATTGACTCATTATTAAGAAAATACTCAGGTTATAAATCTGTATCGTCTTACTCTATTAATGAATCACTACCTAGCTCTGTTACTAAATCTTCAAATACCAAAGTTGTATAAGGAGTAATACAACTTTCTATATCACTATAATCAATAAAACGTCTACAGTGAATTAAAATATCCTTGTTAATAAAATATTGTGGTGATTCTCCATAAATTGTTTGAACTAATTCTTTATTATTCTGCACAAACTCATCTAAACAAGTATAATCCCTACCATGATCTCTAGATAATATACCATTGCAAATTGCTTTAAAATAAAGCTTTTTAGCTTTTTCTACATTATTACGAGAAAATAACTGTCCTAATTTATTCCTTAATTGCGCTTCGCTAATATGCTCATTTACCCCCAAATCACTACTAGCACCGTACCACAGGCCTTCTGCAGACAAATCCATTACTTTACCTAAAGGTAGTTTATTACTAATCTCCGCATTCAAGAAAGCCTCCTTACTATCTGGCAATACTACTAAATTAGTATAAGCTTGCAATAATTTTACATCTGATTCTGAATCATCTATATGATGAATGCAACGTAGTAAAATATCTTCATCCCTAAAAAATTCAGGATGATGTTCAAAAGTTTTTTGTACAATATCAGGTTTAATTTTTAAAAATTCATCGAGGCAATCATAATATCTTTTGTTTATAGCCACCGAATTAATTCCTCGGCAAATAGAATCAAGGAACAAAATATTAGCCGCTTCTATTTTGTTTTTTATATTTTCATCTTGAACTAATTTATTTTTAAAATTATCCTCATTTGCATACCATTTAGCAGAAGACCATTTTCCTTTAGATGAATAGCTACATACATTTTTCAAATTTTTCTTGAGGGACTCAGATATTTCTTCTTCATAATTTTCTAATTTGTTATCAATCACTGTTATATAATAACCTAAAAATTTATTATAGTTACTTAACTCAGGTATTTCATTATAACAGTGCATTAATATATCAGGATTAACAAAGAAATTGGGGCAATGGTTGGAAATTCTTCCTACTATACCAGAATACTGTGCTATAAATTCATCTAAACAATCATAATTTTTTGTTCCTATCTGCAAGCTAATGCCTCGGCATATTTCTTGAAAACATAGTTTTTTTGCGATTTCTACGGTTTTGCCTGAAGATAAATCTTCACCCAAAAATTCTTTTAATTGAGCTATATCAATATAATATTTAATCCCCTCTTCATCTATTTTTTCATATTGACTTAACGGATAATTTTTATCCCAATGATTTTTTTCTGCTAATTCTCTTATAGTCTTCAAATGTGGTAAAGATTTTGCAATTTGAGCAAACAATTCTTGATCTTTTACTAAATGGGCTCCTTTATATTTAGTTAATGTTTTGGTATATAAATCAAAGAATTTTTGTTTTTGACTATGGTCAATATACTGACAACAACGTAATAATATATCGATATCTTGAAAGAATTCTGGCTTGTGTTGAATTATGTCCTGTATAGCCTCCCTATGCGATTCTCCAAATTGAAACAAGCAATTATATTTTCTCTCATGCATTGGTTTTTGAGTTATTCCAGTGCAAATTGCTTTGAAACAAGCTCTCATAATCAGATTTATATTTTGCGGATTATATTTAATACCAGATATTTTATCATTAATGAATTTGTATAGTAGATCATTTATGTGTCCCTCAACACCCCAATTGCCAAATAGCGATGGTTTACTTACCAATATACCCGATCTCCAATCATCATTAGCAGATAATCTCTCTATATTTTCTAGAGTTTTTAATACTTCAGGATTTGATTCCATTAAAATTTCATCTTTAATATCACTTTGGAAATCTGAATAATTTACAATATTTTGTTTTAATAAAGCTTTATAATTTTTTGCAAATTTAAATATATCAGGATTATCATCGACTTTAGCACAATACGATAAAATATTAACATCTATAAAATATTCAGGGTGTGCAGTAAAAACCTCTTGTACTATACCAGGATTATTTTCAATAAATTTATCTAGACAATTATATTTTCTACTTTTGACATCAACAGAGCTAATTCCTAAACAAATAGCTTCAAAACACAAAAATTTTAATGTTTTTTGTTCATCATTAGATAATTGACTTTTTGTAAATGCTTGTTCAATATACCCTTTTGCTCCCCAATCTCCTGCAATTGACGCACCTCCTATTACAGCGCCGGAACTCCAATTATCTGCTGCCGATTGTGTGGCAACGTTGTCTAAAATAGTAGCTGTTGCATATATAATATCAGCTTTAAATATATCATAAATCCCCTTAGTGGATAAAATTTTATTACAAACAGGTTTTAATATAGGCAACACTTCACATTTTGTAGGATCGGCCATCATCTGAGAAATTGCTTTATAAGCTAAAGATTTATACTTATACCCTGCAAAATCTTGGGTGGAAACGTTATTTTTGGCATAAAAATTCTGCGACTGTTTTGATAATTTACAAATATTTTTCATAATATTTTTATCATTTTCTATCAGAGTGTACTTCATTTCCAATATTGTAGCTTGAACTTTTTGCTCGCTTTGTTTAAAATTTAACTTATTAAAACTATATGCCATTCTCTGTAAAGGTTTAATAATATCCACATTATTAAACCTTTCATATAGATCTTGTAAAAGTTCAACAGCTCTTTTATTATTATATAAAGCTTTATCATACTCTTCTAGCTTATTATAAATATAAGCAACATACTCATAACACCTAGCTATTTCTTTATAGCTAGTTGGGTAAAATTTTTGATATAACCCCAAAACATTAGTATAATATACGATTGCTTCCTCATTCATACCTAATTCTGCATAAACCTCAGCTAGTTTATTTTCTGTCTTTAGTATTTCAGGGTGAAAACTATTGTTATACATATCTTTTCTAATATCTAAAGAAGTTTTATATGCCTCCAAAGCCTTTTCAGGTAAATCTAATTTTCTATAAGCTAATGCAATATTATTTAAAAATTTTGCCTTATCATCTGAATACGCTTCATTACTCATTGTATCCAAAATACTCTTAGCCTGTTTATAACAATCCAATGCGTCTTTATGGTTTTCTAACATTAATTGTATATTACCAGCTAAATTATGGCACCTGGCCACTTTAATATTTTTATCACCGCCAAGATCTTCATATTTTTTTATTGCTTTTTCACAAAAAATCAGGGCTTCATTAAATCTACGAACATAATAAAATAATCTACCATTCTCATACAAAGCATCAGCTATTACATTGTCATATGCAGTTATTCCTTTATCATAAAACTGTAATATTTTATCGACTTCAATCAGACCTTTATCATACTCTCCCTGTGCACAATATGTTTGGGTAATTTTACAATTCTCTTCCAAACACCTGATATCTTCAGCTCCGTACAATTCTTCAAAAATATTTAATGCCTTTTGGTGGTTAACTAATTCCAAATCATAGTTCCTAAAAACTATTTGTTCATATTGAGCCATATGTTGGTATATTACAGCTAACTCATCAGTGCCAATAAAATTATGATTTTCCAGTAAATATTTTACATAAGGGTAAAACGTTTCTGCTTCTTGCCAATCAGAATCACAATCTGCTGTAATTTTCGGAATTGAGAATAACATATTATGAATTAATGTATCCTCTAATTCTTTTTTAGTCATAACATTCGAATTATTGTAATCCATAATATTAGACTTGACCACTCCATGTAATTTAATACCTTTATTTTCAGCGCTATCCTGCACTAGTTCAATTAATGAAAGTGCCTTTAACTTTTCTGTTGCTTCTAGTAAACGTTCATCGCAAATATCCGCAGCTTTTTGTAATACCTTAAGGTTAATAAAATTAGGATCTAAGTACGCAGCATAACGTAATAAATTAAAAGATATTTTGCTATCACTCAATAATTCTTTGAACAATAACTCATCCCTTTCTTTCTCTGTGGTATTTTTAAAATTATCAATATACTGCTCTATACTCTGTTCAATATCAACATTTTGATCTAGTTGCTTCCTTTTTAAAATATCTGTAACTCTTGATAGTTTACTCGGCAAAATAGAACCACTCTTAAGTAATAATATGCTAACTAAATCGGCAATTTGTTGTGAAGTGCTACTTATTTTCAAATACTCAGCAAGATAACGTTTAGCTTCATATTGTGTATAAGGTTTAAGCTTAATGTTTTGAACATCATCAGACATTACAGAGCTATCTTTACTAGTCATTAAAACTTGTATTGGCAAATCTATAATATCCTTTAGATATTTTGCTATGTCCGTACTTTTATCAACATTATCAAAGATGAACAATATTTTTTTATCGCGTTCAGTAATCCTACTATTAACTAAACTCATTAAGTGATTCATATCTAATGACGATGTAGAATCAGTTAATACATTAGACTCATTATCTCCTACAAAATTTTTTCCAATAAAGCTATTTATATTAAACCCTAACTCTTCCGCTAAAGACCTATACTCAGATTCAATACCATCATTTGTACCCTTAAACCAACGAATTAAAACATTTTCTTGCCCTTTAAAACGATGGGCATATTCATTTATTGCGGCAGTTTTACCTGTTCCAGTAAAACCACTAATCAATACTAACTTATGTGTTTTAAATATTTCATCTATTTTTCTAAATACCTTTTCCCTGCCAATAAAATTTACAGGTCTTGTGGGCAATTTACTATATTTTGTAATCATATCTAACTCATATATTTTTCTTACTTTATACATTTCCACAGCATCTTCTAAATCAGGACAATACTCTAAAATCAACTTTATTTTATTGATTAATTTAAAATTAGCATCAGTAACTATAAATTGTTTGCTATCTACTAATTTATAATTTTTTACCAACAATAGAAGGGCTTTTTTAACAGAATCTGGTACATCTAATTTACTTATATTTCTACTTTTAATCCTTTTCAGAAGTTTTGATACAGTTCCTTCAACAATCGGTATCTTTAATTGGCTTTCATTAAAATCAGTGATTTTGTATTTTGCATCAAAACTCATCAAAAATTTATCCTTTGCACTATTGGGTATTATTTGTTTATAACCTTTATCACTACTATTAAAATCTAGGTATTTAAAGCTTTTTACGATTTGCATCACATTTGCATCACCACGACAAAATGCAATTAAAATACCAAGCATTGATTTAACGGTCTCTCCTGGGAAAAATTTTGATACTATAGCAGCAGAAGGCCTAGCTAACAAATTACCAACTGAGTTTGGAATTAAGGGCAAGTAAGTAAAAAGACTTTTTACCCCCTCTTGTATGGAAGAATCAACATTATAACTTTTGTACTCAATCAATGGCCAGTTTTGGACTTGTTTACATTTTTTTGATCGACCTGTTTCCATGTCAAAACATTCTATTATTGGATCTAAAAAATGACCGTTCAAACTTAAAAAAGTATATGCATAATTTTCTTTTTCTTTAAACAATTCTCTCATTTTGTTAATAATATCCAAATTTTTTACTATTTTTGTACAAGTATTAATTAATTGTCCACGAGCATTTTGCTCCCCATACTCTAGCATATCCGATAAAATACTATCAGCTTTTTGAACAGGATGATCTATTTTAGGGTGTAATCTAAAAACGTTACCAGTGACTTGCCTGTTACATGAATTTACCAAATTGGGAGCAGAAAGATATATCTTTAGATTTAGTTTTTTAGTATCAAAAGATTCATTAGGATTTATATTTGACTTAAAATTAGACAAATGATCACCAGTACCTGGACTATCAAAAGTTACCGCAGCAACATCCGTATAATCAAATTCTGTATGGCAAAAATATATACTTAATTCTGATAACCAAGCTCCCAAAGAATGGCCTGTAAACGATAATTTATAATCTCGCTCTGAATGCTCATTTAAACTTTTTAATATTTCTAATACAGTCTCAGTGGATTCATAAGCAGCCATTTGCTGAACACCTATCTCACCATTAAGGATTTCTGCAAAGTCAGCCTTTAGCGATTTATCTTTATCAAACAATGACCCTAAAACTATGTTAGTACCCCTATGTGCCAGCACTGCATGATTATCTTTCTCATTGATGTACAAAGCACTATAATAATCATCTGAAAATTCAGGGGCAAAAACCGTATGCACTATCCAATTCTCTAAATAATCATTATACTTGGATTTTACATCATCTTCAGGAAAACATAACATATCCCCAGGTTCAAACGAAGAATAAACACACGCGCTCAAAAGTGAATGCATGAAATCCGAAGGATTATAAGGTTTTTCAAGGTCTAATTGGCTAATTTTTGGCATGGCTTTACTTGATATTTACATTGCTTTTAATACTGTTTAAAAATTAAATCTAAAGTTTATTTATCTAAGTATTAAGCAAATAAATATTATTTGCAAGTAAAAATTTTAAGTCATATTCATATTATTAGTAAATTATGATATAAAAATACTTACAAGGGCACTAAAATTTATTCGAAACAAAGTAAGATATACTGGAACTTAATATATCACAAGCAAGAACTAACCTACCAACTGGGATTCTATTAACACCAGATTCATATTTAGCTAATTGCTGCTGGGTAATACCAATTTCCTCTGCTAATTCTGCTCGCGATATTTGTAAAATACTACGACGATTCATAATACGTATGCCAATAATTTTATTTAATCTGTCTAGATATAAGTTTTTATTTTTTTTCGAATTATTCATGAATATAACCTCAATTTATTGTTTGTTACGAAGTTATATTTTGACAGCAAATTTTATATTAAACAACCCGTAATTTTAACGGGGTTTTGGGATTTTTTTGCATTAAAATGATAATGTTTTTCGGAGGGTTAAATAATCAACACCCCACATTTTTACTTTCTGATATTCTAAAATTGATTTATATCCTAAACCATCAAATAAATTTATAGATGGTCCATTTGACATCATAATGTTCGCATAAATATAATCTATGCCCAGATATAATTTTGCATAGTTTTCTAGAATTAAAATAATAGACTTTGCAAAACCTTGCCTTCTATGCTCGGGTAAAATAGCTAAATATATTTCTACCCCAGAAATATATTTATTCTTAAAAGATTGTATTCCGCCTCTTCCTATAAGTTGCTTATTTTGATAAAACAACCAACATAAGGCGAATTCACTTGTCAGATCTAAATGCAAATATGTGTCGGTATATTTACCACAAACATTTTTTAACAAATTACGATCCCAAGTACCTGAGTGCCTTATAAATGGAAAAATATCAGAATTATTTACTACTTTAATAATTGCTTTTTTGTGGCCTGCAGTATTACAGAAGGCCACAAAATTGATATCACTATTATTAAAATTTAGGTTTTGCAGCATATTTATTATTTATATATATTAAAAATAAAATATGAATAACTGCACCAATTATTGCACCTTCAATTTGAGAGTCTAAAAAACTATTCCACCAAAATGTAACTAATGATGATAATATTACACCAATTAAAAATATTCCGTTCCCAAAAGTTTTTCCGTATAGAGCTAACACAAAAGGTATCAGTATAGTAGGCATCCAGAAGCTAAATGCATACGACATTATATCAATAATGTTATCAAAACTATGCGCTATATAAAATGAAACTAAGCCAATCGCAAAAGTAGAAATTCGCGCATATTTAATTTTTACTCTTTCCGACATAGAACCACATAGATAACCCATAATATCAGAAACAAATGTTACGCCTATAATATGCAAATCAGAATCAGCAGATGACATCACAGCTGCTAAAAATGAACAAATAATTAGCCCTTTTAATCCAACTATTAAGAATTTATTGATAAAAAATGTTAGCGCTATTTGAGAATCAATGTTGGGCAATATATTATGCAAGCATATGCCTATTATTCCAATCAAAGTAAAATGGACTAAAGACATATAACCAGAATATGTATTAGATTTAATCGCTTGCTCCGTATTTTTTGAAATTAAAAGCCTTTGTATGTAAGAAGGATCAAGAGAAGAAAATAATAATATAATAAATAATGAAGAGTATTTCACCGTATTTTCACCATACTCAACATGGCTATAAAACAGATTATTGATACCGAATCCTAATGAAGAAAAATCTGCATAATAAACACTTACTATAAATAATAGAGGTATACAGACGATTATAAATAAATACTGAAATACATCAGTAAAAACCACAGACTTAATACCACCGAAAGAAGAATAACTTAATATAATAAATGCACCAATTGCAGAACTTAGTAAGAGTGGTATCTCAAAAATTGAATTTAACACATGACCAAAGGCAAAAATTTGACTACCTACACTGCCTGTCGAAACCAAAATAGTAAAAACAGACGTTAGTACTTGACCGGGTTTACCATAAACTCTGTGCATTACATCACTAACAGATAAACAACCATAAAAAATAGCAATAAATACCCCCCCCCCTTCTCCTATAACCTTTGCGCATAGTCCATAAGTTGAACCACCACCAATTACAGTGGCAAAAAGGGTAGCTGTTAATACCGTGGTGCTATAATTTCGTTTAGATATAGGGTATTCACTAAAAGTCATTATATCTTTTCCCGAGTATATCCCCATCACTAATGTAGAAATTAAAAATAAACTTACTATAAAACAATCAATCATCAGATCACCTCTCTTATTTTGTTTTTTGAATGAAGGCCCATTTTCCTTTTGGCATCAATAATATAGCCTTCCACTGTTCTACTACTGATACCTAACTTACTAGCAATCTCTTTCATTGAAAGTCCATCACTATATAACTTAACACTTTCCCATTCGCGTTTACACAACTGAATAAGCAAATCTTTATTATATAAAAATACTTTTGAAAATTTAATTCGCTCCAAATCTTGTTTATATTGTTCGTATTTATGCACAACATTATCGCTACTGATAATACTATTTTTAATGTCATTATCTATATTGATTAATGGAACATTTTTGTACAGCAAATCAGAAAATTCATTTCTAAAGTGCATTAAAAAATTTTCAAAACCATCTTCATTATTAATATAAAAATTTATTAAATCCAAAGATTCTTTTGTGCCTCCAAAATGAAAAATTTCTAAAAAATCTCCCTGTACTTTATATATATCCAACGAATTCCAAATACCATTGCTATGCATATGCTTTAAAACCTTGTTATGATTCATCATTGAACCAGAAATGATATATTTAAGTATACCACTATTGACTTTATCAATAACGGTTACATATCCGTCGTGTCTTTGGTTTTCAAATTCTTTTAATTTATCACTTCAGCTTCATCACTAATTTGGATCTCTATATTAAACTTTCTGCCGTCTTCACCTTCTGCTTTAATATCTAAAATAGATAACTTATCTTCTTTAAAGCTTTTTTGGTTATAAGAGTTTAGTCACGTAATTTCCTTTACTTTATCTTCCTTACTCACAATAGAATTAATTAATGAAAGCAGCAAATCCTTATTCTCTTCAACGCCAAAAATCTTTTTAAACGCTAAATCTACCCTTGGATTAATATCGCTCATCTTTGTACCTTGTCTTTTAACTAGTAATTATTTTGAATAATATAACCTATCTTGCTCAAAATTACTAGCTAACATTTGTTTTCCACTTTTTCTTGACTTCGGATAAATTTCATACGTTAACAAGTTGTAAAGATGAGGCAACAAAAACAGTTGATTGTTATTATAATCGTAAATCGTTAATAATATTTCTATCTAAATGCAAGATAACTTCTTTTAATAATTTTATGCTATTATCATAATCATTTCTATCAATAATACCAATATGGCTGTGCGCGTATCTGACAGGTATCCCTATATTCACAGCAGGCATACCTTTGCCTGCTGATTGTAAACATGAAGCATCTTGTCCATAAGATAGCTCCAATTCCCATTGAATTGGAATAGTATTCTTTTTTGAGATTTCTCCTAATGCATGCACTAGATTTTGATTAGGCATCATGCTTCCATCATAAATAAATATAGCTGGTCCGAGGCCCAATTTTGGTATAGAATTTTTTGTAAATTGTGTTGGATAATCTCTTGCAATTCCAGCTTCTATATTGATTACTATATTTGGCTTTAATGACTCATAAACAACCTTGGAGCCTCTCATTCCTAATTCTTCTTGCACTGTAGCTGCAAAAACTACATTAATTTTACTTAGCAATTTCGGATCGTTATTAATTATTCTGATAAGATCTAATATAATTGCAAGACCAACTCTATCATCAAAGGCCTTTGCTGCATATCTTGTTTCTGACAATTTTTGAAATTTAAAATCTGGTATTACAGCAAGACCAGGTCTTATACCTAAATCAATTAATTCTTTTTTTGATAGCCCAGTATCCAAAAATAACATGTTTTTATTTGCAATAGGGGATTTAGTAAAATCACTTAACACATGAGGAGCATCCATCCCACTAACCGCAGTTATATATTGACCATCCGGAGTTCTAATAACCCATTTTTGACTCCACAATACATGATCCATCCACCCACCAAGCGGCACAACTCTTATAAAGCCATCATCATCAATTTCACTGGTTATAAAGCCTACTTCATCCATGTGGGCCATTACTAACAGGGTGGGCTTTGTTTCGGAGTGCGTGGTAAATTTACCTATTAAATTACCCATTCCATCAATTTCGTACTGAATTTTATTCTCTGTCCAATATTTAGACAATATTTCTCTTACATCTCCCTCAAAACCACTAACACCGTAGGCATTGCAAAGCTTTTTTAAATTTTCTAAGCTTGTATCAGCATAAACTGAATTAGACGAAATCAACAATAAATAAAAGTACATTAATATCGTTTTTAAAGAAAAAAATTTCATATCATCACCCTATATTTTGTTTCATATTCTGGATTATTATATTTCTACTACATCTGATTTAAATATGCAACTCTTGCGTAAGGTAAATAATCTAAATATTACACACCACAAAAAGCACTAGTTATGCCAATGCCCAGATTAAATGTAACAAGACATACAGGAGACAACACCTATAATAAAACGAGCGAACAAATAACAAATTTACAGCTAAAAATGGGACTGGGTATTACTCTAATTTCATATCGTTCTAGCTATATATTAGAGGGTTTTTTTACAAGGCCCAGTACACAAAGAAATAGCATATTTTTCTGCATTTGTAAAAAAGTGGATAATTGTATTTGGATATGATAATGTGTTTTTGTTTACAGATAATTCAGGAAAGCCTGCATCTGAGATGCCTTGTCCAGTATATTTTAAGATAGATTCTTTTATAGTCCAGATTTGATAAAATCTTTTGATAGAATTTTTTTCTAAAACCCATTTTATTTCTTTTTGAGAAGAAAAAAAATTAAGTAGAGGTAGATAATCAATGTTTGTATCCATAAATTCAATATCGATTCCTATTTCATTTATAAACGATATTCCAATCAGACACAGATCTTTTGAGTGAGATATATTAAAAAAAACTAATCCATCGCTTAAATAAGGCTTGCCATTGACTCCATACTTAAAATTTATAGATGAAATATCTTTGTTTAAAATAGATGCTAAAGCAAATTTTAAAAAAACCCTGCTAATAACAAATTTTTTTGCATATTCTAAATTACTAAATTTCTTACATTTAGAATATTCTTCATTGTTTAAAAAAAGAATTAAAAATTTATAATCATCGCAGCTTAAATTTGAAATATATAGAGTATATAATAGGCAGTTTATGCCGCTCTTATTTATTGTTTTTACTCTGTTCTGAAATATATCTAATAATTTCATGTGTATAAACTCTTAAAAAAAAATGTCCTCCATTTTGAAAATTGATCAAATTTACGTGGGGACAAAAGTTAATCCACTCTGCTATTTTAGAGTGATCTATAAGTTCGTCGTCTTGTGCATTAAATATTAAAGCCTTTCCTTCAAATTTTTTTACTTCACTAAATTGATGACTAGCACATAGCAGTAAATCATTTTTTAATATTTTAACAAATGGATTCAAAGCTTCAGCAAACTCATTTGTATTAGAGAGATCAGGATAGTAATTTTGAATCATCCACTCTAATAAATCTTCTTTGCATGCCCGCTGAGAAAATGCTTCTATATTCCAAAATAGAGGAGCTTCCAAGCCTGAAAGACACAAAAGAAGAGGTTTCTTCGTTAACAAAGCGCTAACATGAAAAGCTAACATAGCTCCCATACTATGACCAAATAATATAAAATTAGAATCTTTAGAATATTTAGAAATTGTTTGAGCAATAAATGTAGAAATATTATTAAAATTGGGTTCAAGTTGAGTGTGACTTAAAAATGACCTCCCGGGTAATTGGATAGGGCATAATTGTATATGCTGAGGCAAATGTTGTTTCCAAGGCAAAAAAAATTCAGCGTTCCCACCCGCATGATGTAAACAAAAAAGTTTAGTTTTATCACTTGATGCATCTTTAAAATAATAATCAATATCTTTCATATGAGTTATTCTTTAGCTTCAATTTTTTGAATGAATAAACGTAATGTAGGGTATTCATAAAAATCTGTTAGATTGACTTTCTTGTCTAATCGTTTGTTGAGCAAGTTAAGACATTGTATGGCTAAGAATGAAGTACCACCTATATCAAAAAAATTTAAATCTATGTCTGCATCTTTACAACCTAAAATTTCTTTCCAAACTTCTGTTACAATCTCTTTTACACTATTTTTTGAAATGTTTTCTTGATACAACTTAACCTCCTCAACCGTATCCGTGATATATGCTGTTTTTTTAAATATATCTGATGCGCTTAAATGCTTGAGTAAACAGATAGGGTTATTACCCTGGTAGCTTCTCAATATCGCATGTACGTTGGTTCCACCAATACCTAATGAAGTTACACCAGATACTATTTGATCCTTCTCTGATAACAAAGGGTCTTTCAAAATATTTATTATTTTTTGATAAGGTAAAATCAAAGGGTTGATTTCTTGAAAATTTAAAGTGTGAGGAATTGTTTTATTGTATAAACAAAGAATAGTTTTTATTAAGCTTGCAATTCCAGAAGCAGCATCTAAATGCCCTATATGAGGTTTAACTGAAGATAAAGCCAACCTGTTTTTTTTGCTCTTGTAAACATCATAAATTGCGCGCACTTCAATAGGATCACCTAATTTGGTTCCGGTTCCATGCCCCTCTATGAAATCAATATCATCAACATTAAATCCAGATTCCTCTAGACATTCATTTAATACCTGTTTCTGAGATAAATAACTCGGAGCTGTAAAACCTACTTTATTCTTTCCATCGTTATTAGATCTGGAAGCTGAAATAATCGCAAATATGGTGTTATTATCATTCAGAGCATCTTCTAAACGCTTTAATACAACAACACCGGCACCATCGCCACGTACAGTACCATTAGCTTTTTTATCGAAGGCATGCACTTTGCCATCAGGAGAAAGGATAGAACCTTCAGTATAATGATAACCAGAATTTATAGGGTAAGAGAGCGAAACACCTCCAGCTATAGCAATATCAATTTCATGAAGTGATAATGATTGAGATGCTAAATGAACTGCTAACAACGAACTCGAACAACCAGATTGAACTGTAATTGCTGGGCCAGTTAAATTTAAGTGATAAGCTATTCTTGTGGCTAGAAAATCTTTGTCATTAGCCACTTGAAGGTAGTGATTTTCATATTTATGAATGATCTCTTTATTTTTTAGCAGGTATTTATGAAAATATTCGGGAAAACCGCAGCTTGAAAACACCCCTGTTTTTTTTTCGTTTTTCTTAAAATTATGACCCGTGGCATTTAACGCTCTATAAGCAAGCTGTATCAGGATCCGATGTTGTGGATCCATAATCATTGCATCAGCAGGAGAGACTCCAAAAAACTCTGCATCAAAACAAAAGGGATTATTAATGATACCTTTATACGGGACAAAGTTAGTTTGGTCATGCATATGAAGGTCATTTGTTAATTTAATAGCAGAGGTTTTAGATTTCAATAATTCCCAATATTCAAAAGGGTTTTTTGCGGCGGGGAAATTGCAGTCTAACCCTACTATAGCTATTTCTTGGCTCATGAGTTTTTCTCTCTTTTGTATTCATTATCAAATTGTATCAAGTATGAAGATAAGCTTTTGATTGTAGGAAACTCAAATAGATCAAGTACCCCAATCTTATATCCAATTTTTTGCAATTCTGCACAAATTTGTACCAAGGCCAACGAATGAGCTCCAATTTCAAAAAAATTTTGTTCAATGTGAAGTACTTTACTAGATAGCACTTGTTGAAAAACATTTTTTATCTCTTTTTCAATATCATTTAAAATGACCTTAGATTGCTCCTTGTTTTCTCCTTCCATTGCCATTAGAGCCTTCATATCAATTTTGCCATTACTATTTACAGGAAACTCATTCACACAATATATATTATTAGGAATCATGTATGGTGGTAAATTTTGTATAAGAAAATTTCTTATTGCTTTAATTTTGTCTTCACTCTTGATAAATAACAGCAAATAGTTTTCGTTATTAATTATTTCTACACAAGCAATAGATTGTTGTTGGCAATATTCAAAGACCTTGGTCTCTATCTCTGATAGCTCAATACGATACCCTCTTAGCTGAACCTGTCTGTCCATTCGCCCCAGATAAACAAATTCATTTTGCTCATTATATAAAGCTAGATCACCAGAGCGATAACAAAATTCATTGGGCATCTCCGCCAATTTGATAAATTTTTCTTGAGAAAACTTTATATTCTTAAAATACCCATGCGCGACACCATCACCAAATACTAATATTTCTCCTTTGAAACCTTTCGGTACAGGAGTAAGATTTTCATCAACAAGTAGCATCCCTAAATCACCAACAGGTTTACCAATCACGCTAAAATTTTCGTTGCCCTTGACTTCGTAAAAAGTATTGTGGATTGTTGTTTCAGTAATGCCATACATATTAATTAATTTTGTTATTGCCGCATTTGGCCTTGCGAACCAATTATTAATCAGGGCTGGTTCTAGAGCCTCTCCTGCTGTAATCATTAACCTTAAATTGTAAAAACGTGATTCCCAAGCGGTTAATAAAGATCTTAAAGCACTTGGGGTCTGACTAAGAACTGTTACTTTATTTTTTTCAAGAAAAACAAGAAAATCCTTAGGGGAGCGCGTAATATTATATTCTGGAATAACTAATTTACTACCATGCAGTAATGCTCCGAATATTTCCCAAACAGAAACATCAAAACCGTAAGAATGAAAAAGGCAGAAAGTATCATCTGAATTAAAATTAAATTGCTTTTCAGTTGCTAAGAACAGCCTAATCAAATTATGATGTGTGATAGAAACACCTTTTGGGTATCCAGTTGTTCCTGATGTATAGATCATGTATGCAGGATCATTAGCAGAAATATTAATATTTTCAAGACAACCATATGATAAGGCGTTTAGAGGCGATATAATTTGTTTATCGCTTATGAGTTCCTTATCACTAATAATGTAATTAGTTTTTGAACTATTTAAGATGTAGTTTACTCTATCCACAGGAACCATAGGATCAATAGGAATATAAGCCTTACCTGCTTTAAGAACAGCAAGAATTGATATGATCAACTCGCAGCTAGGGCCCATGAAAATTGCTATGTATTCATCTGTTGTTGTGCTATATATTTTGTGTGCCAATGCATCTGACCTCAGCTTTAATTCAGAATAAGTTAATGATCCTTTGTTATCTTTTATAGCAATATTATCAGGATAATTTGCAGTGACATTACCTATAAGCGAAACTAAATTATGGCTACTATTAAAAACCATTTCCTTGCCGACGCTATGATATTCTTTATACCTATATTTTAAAAGAGCTTGTTGATCGTTAAGTGTATAATAATCCAAATGATCTATAATAAGGTCAGCTAATAACTCTGCTTGCTTATTAGTTAGAACAGAAGTTGCATACTCTACTCCTATTTCTATCTCTTCTTTATGCTCAGTTATCTGCAGAGTGCAATCAAATTTAGCATAAGGAAATTCCAAATTTAATATTTTAATATCATATTCACTTTCAAGCTTTTCAAAACTAGGCAAAGCAACGCAAATTGTTTGAAAGATTGGGTGGTGAGACTTGTTCGCAGAAATTGCTTTTTGAACAATTATATCCTCAAAAAGAACCCTTTGTTTAGCCACACCTTCCCAAATCATATCTCTATTTCTCTGAAGCAGGCTTGAAAAACAATCATTTTTAATATTAACTTCAACAGCCATAGGTAATGTGTTAACAAATGAACCAATTGCATTTATTTCTTCTTCTGTTAATCTATTTGCAAATGGAATGCCTATGCTAAATTGACTTTGCCGACAAAATCTTGCCAAAACTATTGAGTAAATTGTAAACAAATAACCAAAAATATTTGTATGGTATTTTTTAACTATATTTGTTATATTTTCTGTTTTTTTTATGCGGCGATTAATTGTTTTCCCTTGAAAATCAAATTCTATCCCCCTCTTTTGTATTACAGGCCAATCCAGAGGATTGCCATAGTCTTGATTTACCCAATAATTTAATTGATTAACATCTGTTTGCCAACACTTAATTGTTTGGGGGGTGATGGTTTTGCCTGATAATAGCTTAATGAAGGATTGTATTATATTGGTAATAGAAATGCCATCTAATAAAATATGGTGGCATGCAAAAACAATAGTGTCATTTACAAACCCTAGTCTTATGAGTGGGCTTTCAAAAAAATTAAAAGGTTGAAAAGCAAATTTCGAAAGATCTTTTTGACTTTCTGCTTTTATTTCTTCAACAACCTCCGCTTCTTTTTCTACGGCTAATATTTTTGAACCTGCTTTTATATATTGAGTCTTAAGAATTGGAAAAGCACGGACTAATTTTGTGAGGGCTTCTTTTAATTGAATAAAAGAAAAGCCTTTTTGGTATTTGAAAGCATAAGCAAGAATGTATGCTCCTGTGTTTTGATTTATTTCTTCAAATATTATAAACTTGTTTTCCCATGGATAGAGGCTTCTTTTTTGATCTGTGATTTTATTAATCAGCTCGCTAATACTGATAGATGACATTACATCTCTAAAAAGCAGCTTAATGTTAAAAGCTTTCTGAACTTCGAATAAAAAACGGGTAGAGAGTAAAGAATCCCCTCCAAGCTCAAAAAAACTTTTATTAACATCTAACTGTAAAGCATCTATTTTTAAAATATTTGCTATAATCTCAAGCGCATTATCGTAACTTGATTTTGGCTCTAATTTATCCATATGATCAACCATTTTTTGTAATTTAGTTCTATCAATCTTACCGCTATTATTTAAAGACAGGTTGTTAGTTTTTATAATAGTCGGAAGCATGTAATCGGGCAATCTATCTGAAAGTAAAGATTTAATAGTTTCTTCTGATAAATCACAAACAACAAAGGCATAAATTTTTTCTTTAGATGGGCAATATATAACTGCTACTTTTTTAACATCTTTAATTAGTGACATCCTTGATTCAATTTCTTCCAGCTCGATACGAAAACCACGAAGTTTAATTTGATTATCTTTTCTACCACAATAAATAAGGTAAGAATCGTCATTAAAAAACCCAATATCTCCTGTTTTATAAAAACGGTCACCATTTAATATGACAAATTTTTGTCTTGTCAATTCTTTATTATTAAAATACCCAAGTCCAACACAACTTCCACCTATTAATATCTCTCCTTTTTCTCCTTGTTGAAGTATATTTAAATTTTCATCTGTAATAACAACATCCGCATTAGAAATTGGCAAACCAATGGGAACATCAGTGAGCTGATCATTCTTTACTCCATGCCAAATTGTAGCATAAGTTGTACATTCTGTAGGGCCATATAAGTTATAAATTTTATCAATATTTGATTCATAGGCCGAATCAACAAGTGATTGCCTTAAAGCTTCGCCCGCTACATTAACGACTTTGGTACCTTGTGGTATTTTTGTGCCATCAATCAAGGTTTTTAATACAGATGGTACGGTGTTGATCAAGGTCACTTCCACATTTTCATCTAATAATGAAAGCGCATTTTCAACCAAAACAATTTCTCCACCAGCCACGAGGGGTGCAAAAATTTCAAATAAAGAAAGGTCAAAAGAAATTGAAGTTGAAAATAATGTTTTACTTAAATTATCTGAACCAAAAAAATTTTGTATCCACTCAATAAATGATGATAAGTTTTTCTGGGTTAAGCATACCCCTTTAGGTTTGCCTGTCGAACCAGAAGTAAAAAGTATATAGGATGTTTCGTTATTATCACGCAAAGGATTGTACCTATAAAGAATTTCTTTTTGATATGAAATTTTCGTATGATCATCAAAAATTAAAGATTGTCCGACTTCTTCTTGTATCTCCTGCAATCGTCCTTTTGGGAATTTTATATCTACAGGTATGTAAATGCACTCAGCCAGAAAAATACCTAAGATTTTTATAATAAGATCAATGTTGCGTGAATGATATAAAATCACTTTATCTCCTGGTGTCAATCCCTTATCACGAAGATAACTTGCAACAGAGCTTGCTTTTACATAAAGCTCACGATAAGTAATTCTTTTGTTGCCATAAGAAATTGCAATTTTATCTGGTTGATTGATTGTTATATCAATAATTTTATTAATAAACATACTAGCTTCCCTAAGTTACAGATTGTTTTGATTCTACTTTTTCCCTAATAAATTGCGCCATTTTTTTAGCTATAGGATATTCGTATATGGTCATTGCGTGTAGACTTATGCCAAAATCTTTTTTAATTTTTTCATTAAGCCTGATTGCAGAAAGTGAATGCCCTCCCAAATCAAAGAAGTTATCATTCATTGACACCTTGTCTATACCTAGTATTTCTGATAGGTAATATGATATTTTTTCCTCGAAAAAATCTACAGGATCTATAAAATCATTATGTTTAATGATTTCGATACTTTCCCTTTTTGTTAGTGGTACTTGTACCTCTTTAGTTAAAGATCTTTTTGTTGAGACGTTATTCCATTCTTTTAATACCGTATTAAGATCAATAGTTGATACAACAACTCTAGGCCATTTACTACCACTTAACAAAATTTTCAAAAAAGCAGTCTTGGTTTCTTCGTTGGTCATTCTGTTTTTTAAATGCTCTTGACTTAAGCCTCGAAATTCTGGAAGAGATTCAGATTCTCTCTTCTTAGACTGATTTACAGCCCCCCAGTTAAGCGCAAAAACATTTTCTATACCTTGACTTCGACAATATCTTGCAAAATGATCTACAAATGAAGTAGATGCTGTATTATCAGCCTGACCCAATCCTCCTATCATTGAATTCATGCTAGAGCACAAAAGAACAAAATTTGGCTGAGAAATATCTGCTAATATTTTTACAATATTTATTGCCCCCCATATCTTTGCATTAAATAAACTATTAAAAGAATCCTCTGTTTTTCTATCTAGTATGCTACTCTCTACAACACCTGCAGCATGAACTACTCCTTTTATATCGTTATTGAGAGCGTGTTTTTTAAACACAAAACTCATGAATTCATAATCTGCAACATTACCTTGCTCTATAAAGACATTACAATGATTCTTTTCAATTAGCTGAATTTTTTGAATTGTTTTTACTAGCCCATGATTATCTCCTAATTTTTGAATCATTTCTTCCCACTCATCTCTGTTAGGAAGGCTTGATCGACTAATCAAAACAAATTTAGAACCAGGACAATTACTACTAATTAACTGAGCGATTTCTAAACCAAAGTATCCAATTCCTCCTGTTATAATATAAGTACCCTGTTCAAGTGTGTTAAAATTAGGTGTTAAGCTGACGTTTCTATAAGATTCTACAAATCTTTGCCATCCTCTATAAATAATAAATTCTTCATCACAGTAAATTATATCCTTTGAAAGCTTATGATTCTTATCAAAAACAGAATCTATATCAATAACGCAGCATTCATGGTCATACTCTTTGTTTAATGTGCGAGAAATGCCAAAAATAGTTGCCTTAAGGGGTTCTATTGGTTCGTTAGGTGTAATATTTGTCAAGTTTTTAGTGATAATAGATATCTTGGTTTTAAAATCAGGTTTATACGAAGTAAAAGCTTGCATAAGATGCATAATATTAAATAAACCATATTTAATGGCATCCTCATCATCAAAATTAAATGTATTTAATAATCCAGCATGAACAATCACATCTGGTAATTGTTGTGGTAAACAGCTTTTTAATAACCTTAAATAGTCATCCTTGTTTTTAAATTGACTTATGTTTAACGTGATGATGGTGCATAATTTTTCTGTACTTTTAAGATAAGAGGAAATATCTTCTCTACTTTCAATTACCCATATTATTTTGGATTGATTTTCATCTTTATCTGTATTCTTTCTGTCCCTCTCCACATATTCTAAAGTATAAAACCATTTTGACATATCGGGATTTTTATGGTTGCGAAAGCTTATAGAATTTTTACGGTTTAAGTTAATATCTAACCAATAATTTGCTTTCTCAAATTCATAACCGGGTAAACAAGTTCTTTTATTTTTAATGAAATAATTCTCCCAGTCTACTTCCTTACCTTCTAAAAATGCTTTTTTAATATCATCTAAGTTATGTTTTTTTGCGCTATATTGTTCATTAGTTAAATTAACTTTGATAATTTCAGGCCGTGTTAAAGCAGTATATAACTCTTGTAGATTGTTGATTTTAATACAATATCTGTACTCAAATGATGGACGACCCACAGCTAATGTATAGAAAATTTCTGTTAAATTAACTTCTTTCTGATTATTAAGGAAATATTTCCACTTTTCAATCATACGTTCTAAGCTTTTATGTGTTTTTGCGGACAATAAAAACAAACATTCTGTATTTTCTGTATTATTCTTTTCAAGATCTTCATATTCTTCAATAATCAAATGTACATTTGTGCCCCCTACACCAAATGAACTTACAGCAGCTCTTCGTGGATCTTTTGAAGCTTCCCATTTTTCTGTTTTTGTTAGCACCCTAAACGGCATGCTCTCAAGTTGTGTATTTAATTTTTTAAAATGGACTGTTCCAGGCTTTTTATGATGGACAAGAGATCCGACCACTTTCAATAATCCAGCAATCCCTGCGGCACTATTAAGATGACCGATATTTGATTTTACAGATCCTAAAGCAGCATTAATTACATTACCTTGAGATTCATTTAAATAAACCGAAGATAATGCTTCTATTTCTATAGGATCACCAATTTTGGTCCCTGTCCCATGGCACTCAATATAACCAATCGTAGATGGACAAATACCAGAAAATAATAGAGCAGACCGAATGGCTGACTTTTGACCAGCAGCGCTTGGAGCAGTATAACTTATCTTTTTATTACCATCATTATTAATTGATGAGCTAATGATAGTAGCATAAATTTTATTACCATCTGCAATCGCATCATTTAATCGTTTTAAAACAACCGCACCATATCCATTAGTAAAAATAGTACCATCCGCATTATCATCAAATGGTTTGCAACGACCTGATTTAGATAAAATGCTATTTTCTTTATAAAGGTATCCGGCATCAGTTGGAGTCAAAATGGAAACACCACCAGCTAGAGCAGCGTCACATTCATAAGATAATAATGATTGAACAGCTAAATGAACACTCAATAAAGAACCAGAACAACCAGATTGCACTGTATAGCTTGGACCAGTTAAATTTAACATGTAGGAAATACGTGTAGCGAGGTAATCATACCCGCAGCCATAAATGGCTGTTTCTTGATAACGCTCATCCCATAACCCAGAGTCGATTATGTTAGATAGCAGGTAGGTATTGACGCCCTGGCTTGCAAAAACACCTACCTGTTACTTCATTTGAAGAGGATTATATCCTGCATGTTCTAGTGCTTGATAACTAGCTTCAAGAAATTTTCTGTGCTGCGGGTCCATGAATGTTGCTTCTTGTGGATTAATTCCAAAAAAACCAGCATCAAATTCTTTTATTCCTTGAGGTTCACCAACAATAAATCTATAATCCTTAAAATCTACCAATCCTAAATCTTGATGATATTTGTCAATTTGATCCCGCGTATATTCAGTTAAACAATCTTTATCAGAAAAAATATTGCTCCATAACTCCTCAACGTTTTGTGCGTTTGGAAATTGCCCTGAAAAACCAACGATTGCTATTTTGGAAGATGATTCGCTCATAACTTTTTCCTGCTTTTTACATTTTCTAAAAATTTTCTTTTGTTTAATAATCTAGTATTTAACTCTTGAACCGTATTTTCTTCAGTTTTTGACGATAAATCCCCATATTGCATACTCAATGCCCTGATGTTAGGAAATTCAAATATGTCAACAGTTTTAATTAACCATCCTGTTTCTTTGGAAATAATTCTTACAAGCTGTAAAGCTTGCAATGAGTCCCCTCCTAATTCAAAAAAATTATCATCAATACCTATTTGACTATATCCTAAGAAATTGGCCCAAATTTTATGCAATAATATTTCTGAAGGTGTTGAAGGAGGCATATATACTGATCTTAAGTTTGGTCTATCAACATTATTTTGATTTGTAGTGATATCCTGTCTAATTTGCTTGTTTTGATAAGAGGACCAGTTATCAACTCTTGTTTTTAAACCAATAGTAGAAATTACAGTATTACCGTTTTTATTTAATAAATATCCTGATAATTCTTTGCCCTCTTGATCTGTGATAGATATATGATTAAGTGTAACACCTACATTATGTTCGATAATTTCATTAACTCTCAAAGCATCCCAATTATGGACATTCCAGCCTTGAGAAGCAGAAAATTCATCCACAAAACTATGAGACGCTGTATAAACCAACAAATCTATTCCGCCAATGATGCTTGAAATTGAAGAAACAATCGTCACTTCTGGCTTTGTGGTTATGGTATCAATTAATAACTTAAGATTTTGTAATCCTTTGATTTTTGGTTCAAGAACCTTATCTATATATTTACTATCAATATCACATGTCCGTCTTACATGTTCTTCTTGCTGCACCCCAGCTGCATGAATTATAAGATCAATGGTGCCGTATTTTTTTTCTATATTTATAAAGGCATTTGCAAGACTATTATAATTAGTTATATCTAATTGACAGGAAACTATTTTCGAATCATTGGTAGGAGATGCCCCTCCCCTAGAGCCAACGATTATTTTACCAGAAGTATTGTGATTAAGAGCATGAGCATAAAATTGCCCCATACGACCAGCTCCACCTATTATCAAAACATTATTATATTGCTTTTGTTTTCCCTGTGCATTTTCATCTGTATAAGTTTGATAGTATGGTATGCCATTTAATATTTTGATGTAACGATACGGCAAATTGCTATCGATAATTTTATTAATTATGAGATCATCATTTGATACTAAGTCAATAAATCTTACATTTAAATAAGATAATTCCTGAGGTAAACATAAAGCAAAGGATTTAAATAGGCTACACAAATGCCCATCAAAAAATCTATTCATAACAAAATCTACTAATTTCAAATCTTTAAATGAAAAAGCTTGTTTTTGAAAAAACTCTACAGTACTCTTATAGTCTTCAATAGATATATCACCTGTAATATCAATAATTAAATGTTCAATTTGATGGTTTGCATAGTTTTGTATGGATTTTACATTAATTCTTTCTCTATTGTCATAAATATATACATTTATATTATTTGTGATTGATACTAAAGCCTTCCTATAAAACCATTTCTTAATAGAATTTTTATCGCCTTTAGCGTTAGATGATTGCTCTATTTTGGGCACAAGGTAACAGTCTTTTTCATCAAATGCATAAGTAGGTAGAGCTTTCTTGTGATAGTTCCAAGCCTTAGCATAGGAAGAAAAATCTACATCAACACCATAAAGCCATAAATTGCATAACAATAAAGATATTGGCAAATAATCGATATTATATTTTTCATGTGCCCCCCTCATAGATTGAAAAATCTTTAGGTATTCAGGTTGTTTATTCATTTTCAATAAAGTGCCAAGAGTTTTACCAGGGCCAATTTCAATTAAAGCAGAATTGCCAGATTTTGATTTGATGGTGCGAGCCATCTCAACAAAGTTAACTGGTCTGGTAAGGTGCTTAGAAAGATAATGTGCATTTATTTCAAAAATTTCTTTACCAGTAATATTGCTAATGATTGGCAAAGTTCCTTCTTTAAAAGTAAAACCTCTACAAAACTCTAAAAATTCACCAGCTATTTCTTCAATGTATCTGGAATGAAAAGCTCCAGAAGTATTTAAATCTTTATAAAATATAGATAGCTTATCTAACTCAATTTTAATTTTTTCAATATCACTCCTCTTGCCTGAGAGTGTTATAAGATTTTGAGCATTAAAAGCAGCAATATCACAATTATTATAATCTAAAAGTTCTTGTATTTGTTCTATATTACAATTAACAGATATCATCGAGCCATCATATAAACTGTCTAAAAGTACCGCTCTTTTATAGAGAATTGATACCGCATCATTAAGACTTAAAATACCAGAAATCACATAACAAACATATTCGCCTAAGCTATGTCCGAATAAAACGCTTGGCTTAATACCTAGTTTCATTAAGCACTTAGCAAGTGCATATTCAATACAAAATAACGTTGGTTGGGTATATAATGTCTTGGAAAGGTCGTATTTGCCGCTAAAAATTAATTCTTTTATAGAGCAAAGACCTTGTTTTTGGAATAATAAATCTAAAGCATCTATTTCTTCTTTGTAACCATCTAATTGTTCATATAATTCTTTAGCCATCCCCACATATTGAGAACCTTGGCCAGGAAACATAAAAAAAATATCTGGCATTTCATAAGTATGATTTTCACTTACCTCCCCATCTAGAAATTTTATCAATCGATGGCTGAAACTTTTTCTGCCTACTGCCATACTTAATGGAATGGATAAATCCCTGAGGTCATGCTTATTAAATTTCTTAGCAAGATTGTCTAAAGATTTTTTCGTTTTTGCTGATAAAAGAAGAGGAAAAATAGATGTAAACGCTTGATCCAACTTATAATCAACATATTCTGATAATACAACATGAGCATTTGTACCACCTATACCAAATGCGCTAATAGCCGCAATTTTCTTTCCAGGCCAGCAATCATGCTCACTACTGAATACAAGACATTCCCGGCTATCATCTAAGTTTTTATTTTTTTCTTTGAACCCCAATAATCCAGGTCTAATATTATTTTGAAAAGCCAAAATCAGCTTAATTATTCCAAGCATTCCCGCTGCTACATCTGTATGTCCAATGTTGTTTTTTAAAGCACCTATTTTACAGTTATGGGGATATTTTCCAAATCTTGAGAAAGCTTCATTTATCGCTTTGAATTCTATTGAATCACCTAATTTAGTAGCTGTACCATGTGTTTCCAGATAGCTGATCTTATCTATATCAATTCCATTTTTCATGTAAAGCTTACTCAGCACTTCAGCCTGACCTTGAACACTAGGAGCTGTGAAGCCAATTTTTCTTGAACCATCGTTGTTTATAAACGATGCATCAATACATGCATATATGGTGTTATTATCTTTTTCAGCTTGTTCTAATCTTTTTAACACTATTACACCCACACCCGACGAAAAAACGGTCCCTTCTGCATTAGTGTCAAAAGCATTACATTGGCCAGAATTAGATAAAACTCCGCCTTCTTGATGGTCATATCCATGCATATCATAATCTGTTAAGTGCACGCCTCCAACAATTGCTACATCACATTCATTAGCAATCAAGGACTGTTTTGCTAAATGTAATGCTACAAGAGAGCTAGAACACCCCGTTTGAATGTTTAAGGCTGGCCCTTGACAATTCATTTTATATGCAATTCGTGTTGCCAAAAAGTCTGAGGAGTTTCCAGTCATGGAAAATGGATTTTCTTCCAAATCTGCGAAGTTGATATTAGAAATAATGTTATTAAGCAAATAAACGTTTATACCGCATGTAGCAAAAACACCTATATTATTACTGACCTTGATGTTTGCCTCGCCAGACACCTCTAATGCTTTAACGACGTGTTTTAATAATACCCTATGTTGTGGATCTATATATAATGCCTCATTATATGAATAACCAAAAAAATCATTGTCGAATTGTTTGGCTGATTCTATATATGACCCAAAGGGCCTTCTATTTTTAAACTGAGGTATTTCTTCAATAGTGGATTGGTTTTCAATAATTAACTGCCAAATTTCATCAGTATTTTTTGCTGCCCCAGTTTCTGCAGAATAACCAACTATAGCTATTTTCATTTTAATACCCCTCCACCATGATACCTTGAGTTATTTTACTATAGAATTCATCACTATTTATATTTAAAATCTCTTTTTTATGAAAAATCATTACATCTAAAAAATTATTTTCTTTACGAAATTCTATATGCAAATCAAATAGACAATAATCTGGCAAAATAGTGTAAGGAACCGATGCATGATCATTACAATTTAATTTGAGCTTCAAAACATCAAGGTCAATAAAATTTAACATTATTCTTGGAGTATTATGATAATTGCTTAATGATTTTGGTTTTTTTAATAATTCTAATAATAAGTTCTGAACGGCAGATGGTGAAATATTATCTATGGTTTTTTTGTCCAATGATAATAACTGAGTGTCAACCAACATTCCTATTTTTTCTAAATTGTTAGTAGTTCTAGCGGCAAATGGTATGGCAAAATCTATGCTATCTAAATTATAATAAAGCTTTAATGAATCAATTATTCTATAAACCAAGGCAGAAAATAATCTTACTTTATTTAAGCGTGCATATTCCATAATATTATTTAACTTTTTCCCTTCTATACGAATGATCTTGCCAGTACATGTAAAATCTTCATGACTATCTTTAAGAAAGGGAACATGGGTTTTAATAAACTTTTTATTTGAAGGGAGACGCGCAAGATGATCGCATATACTGTATTCAAGAGCTGGGTTAACAGCTTGGCTATTGTATAAAGCGGAAATTTTTTTCATCAATTTACTAACAGACCAACCATCTAATAAACTATGATGAAACTGCAGCTTAAAATATCTGGTTCCTAACTCTTCATAAACTCCAGAAACAAATAGTAAATTATCAGTCATATCAAATACAAAATCTTCACTTGTCCAAATTGGATCTATGGTAGAGATCTTTTTTTTGAGACAATTATCCCGAAAATCATAAAAATAAGAAAATCTTAGTGCATCACTTGAAGCAATGATATTTGTAATCACTGATTTTAGTTTTTCTATGTTAGTGTTAAAGGGGATTGGCCAAATTTCCTTAATTGTATAGATTGGTTGACCATATTTTAATTCTGCTGAAAATAATAAATTCTCTTGTAGGTTAGTAAAAAAAGAATCCATACCTAAATCACCATGTGTTTATTGGAATAAACTTTGAATTCACCAAAGCTTATAAACCCCATTTTTTTATAGATGCCAATGCCATCATCAGAGGCTTGCATACCTATAACATCACATTTTTTTCTTTTTAAACACTCAGCAGCGGTTTTTGTCATTAACGTCCCAATGCCTCTTTTCTGGAAATCTGGATTGGTAACAATATCATATATCCCACCAATACCATCCGCTTTAATGCAAAAACATATTGCAGCTGGATTGTTATTAATATAACCAACAAACATATCTACATCTGGGTCTTTTTTATAACAACCACCTATTGTTTCATAAAATCTAACTGCTTCTTCATCAAAAGGTTCGAATACTGATGCCATAACATTCCCGTAGTCAATAAAATCTTGAAGTGATTCAACTCTTTTGATTTTGAAATTATCTGGAATAGAAGTAATATGTGAGTCTATGTCTGTAGCCAAAGCCGCCATTCCCACCTCTGTCTCAACATGTTCTAAACCAACAGATAGAAGGGCTTTATCCGCTTTGTAATTTGATGAATTAGGTCCAACCCACCAAGCCAAAGGTAGTTTTTGCTCATTAAAGGAATCAATTATCGATTTTGCCTGATCTACATGTATAGTTTCTTGTAAATTTTTAGCAGAGATAATATTAAATGTGTCTGAAGCACATGTTGAATTAACAGAAGAAACGCCATTCAAAAAATCAGTAATCTTCATTTTTGGACACAATTGGGGTAAAAAACGCACTTTTGAAAAAAAATTATTTTCTAGCGATAAATCAATTTTTGTTTTGTTTAACATTTGCTCTCCTTACTATTAATGATTATTTTTAATTGATCTTTTAATACTGGGGTTATAAAAAAATTCGTCAATTCAAAGGCAATCCCAAATTCTTTTAAATAAGCCTCTATAACCTGCAAGGCTGCAAAAGATCCACCTCCAATACTAAAAAAATTATCCTCAGGAACGATATTGTTGTGCCCTAATATCGCAGACCATATTGCAATAATTTGCTCTTCAGAAATATGGTTTTTCTTTAATGATTTTATGCTATAAGTATCGATCAAATGATCTTTATCTATTTTCCCACTTTTGTTTAAAGGCCAGACATCAATAGCAGTTATAAATGTCGGCATCATGTATTTTGGAAGTATATCATTCATTTTATTTCTTAATACATCTTGGTTTATTTTGCCACTGTAAAAGCAATATAGTTCTGGATATAACGTTTTTGGATGTTGCGTACAAACAAAGGCAAACTCAACACCTTCTATTGATTCAATAGTGTTTTTTATTTCTTCAATAGATACTCTGTACCCCCCTCGAACTTTAATTTGGTGATCTTTTCTTCCCTTAAAAATATAGCTATTGTTATATTTTTGCACTAAGTCTCCTGTATTAAATACACCATGATATAATTTAATACCTTTGTCATTTATATGACCATATGCGACTTGCGCTCCGTAAATCACTAGCTCGTCAGATTCTAAGTCAAGTCTTAATGCGTCTTTATAAAGAGGGGTACCTAAAACAATAGCTTCACTTTTAGATTGAAATTTATGTAAAAGAACACAAACAGTTCCTTCTGTTGGCCCATAAGCATTCCATAAATTATACTTAATAGTCCAATCTTTTAAAAAGCTGCTTTTAAAAACATCTCCGCCAATAATTAAATCTTGCAATGCCGTGTCGTTTTTTAATAAACCATTGGCTATGATAGGGGTAAGCAATGCCCTGTTGATTTTATACAAGTTAATAAAATCAGTTAATGCCGCTGTATCTAAAATTTGGTGTTCCGAAATAACAAGCGTGCCCCCGAACATTAATGTTGCAAAAATTTCCCAAATAATAGCATAAAAAGTTAAATTGGAATATTGCAGCATGACGGTGTTGGTCAAAGTGGGAATAGCCTTTTGAAGATTGCAAATAAAATTCTCAAGATTTTTATGTGTAACCATTACGGCTTTCGAAGCACCGGTGCTTCCTGAAGTGTAAATTAAATAGGCTAAATCATTGGTATATCGTGCATAGTCCTTTCGTATGATTAAATTCTGATCTGTAATAATTAATTGCGGTTTAACTAAAGAAATAATTTTTAAAAATCTTTCTTCTGGATAATCAACTGGAATATATAAAAAAGCATAGCCCATCTGCATAACAGCCAAAATGTCAATAATGGCAAGGAACTTGCTTTTTCTTCGAATAATTGCGACTTTACCATTATATTCTTCTGATAAATCAAAACTGTTCTTTATTTCATACTCGCGCTTACAAACTTCTTTATATAATTTTGTATATGTAAAATAGGTATCATTAGAAACAAGAGCAATTGAGCTTCCAAAAATAGAAGCATTTTTAACAAGAAAGTCAGAAGTCATGATTAATTATTCTCCTCTAATTTTTTGTTGTTGAATGCGTTATGAAAACAAGGGGTAAAAAAGACAACCAAAACTAACGTTGATAAAAGAAATAATGCACAACCTAATTCTAATGTTCTGCCAACATAAAAATAACTCACTACTTCTAAGCCTATTGCTGTTCCAATCAATCTAATAATATTTACAAGAGATGCTGCCTTACTTTCCGACCCATTAAAAGATAATAATATTTTTGGATATACTACATTGACAGGTAATACTGAGCTTACTACACAAAGACACATTAAAATAGTCATCAACACATAATTACTTGACGAAAAAGTCATAATAATTAAAAGAATAAATGAAAATATGACATGCAAAAATAATGATATTTTTACACAATTAAAGTGGTTAAATTTTCTTAAAAATATTGGGCTTAAAAAGCTCATTAAAGCAAAAGAAGCAGCGATTAAGCCTTGATACAAACCAAACTGACTTAATGTTAGGCCCATACCTTGCATGTATATAATTGGACCCATTCCAATAAAAATCCAGTAATGCGTACAAAGAAAACAGACTATGATTGCTAAAATCCAAAAAAATCTTGAGTTAATTATTTTTGAATATTCTAGAACTGAAAATGATACTTGATTATTTCTTTTACAATCATTAGGGATAAAAAGTTGGCTCATTAATAAGCAAAGTGCACCTAGAGTGATCAAAAATATAAACCCTCCTCTCCAACCAAGATATATATTAAGATAACTTCCTATTATTGGAGCCAAAGCCATTCCGCATGTCACAAATCCATTTAACAACCCCAGCTTACTGGACTGTTCTTTCTGTGAATAAAACTTAGATAGAATAACAAAACCTAAAGCGGCTGGTGCAGAAATGCCAAGCCCTTGAAAAAATCGTCCAACCAAAATTATATAAAAGCTATTTACAGAAATACAAATTCCGCAACCTAAAACAAAAATTATTAGCCCCCAAATAATAATACGCTTTGCTCCGTATTTATCACCAAACATCCCGGCATATAAACTACCAACACAGTAAGCAAAAAAATTGACGCTTAATGTTAATTGCACAATAAGCGGCGTTAGGTGAAAGATTTTTTGTAATTCTGGGTAAGCAGGTATAAAAATATCCACTTCCATTCCGGCCAAAAAATAAATCATTATTATGGATGTAAAGATTACAACGTTCATATGTTATTATAGTACCTTTATTATTATAGCTTGACACAACAAGCTCTCACTCATAATCTTTACTATGTATATATGTATATATGTATAAGTCAACAACTTATTGAAGAAAAAGATCAAGGCAATTATACTCTGTGGTTGAAAAAAATATGAAAGCTTAATAACTATCTGTAAATTCTAAAAACTAACCCAACTTGAACAATACGCAGCTCAAGGTATTGCAGTTACTGAAGAAATAATTCAAATACTACATGATCTTGTAATGAGTGATGGAAAAACAGATGTTAATCCTACCATTTATCGTGATAGGCACAATATTATTAAAGATACCGGTACAAGCACAATCGTATATATGCCACCAGAATCCAAGGATGTTTTTTGTCTTATGCGTAATCTTGTGTCACGGATCAAAGAAAATAAAGATCTTCCATGCTCTATTGTTGCTGATATTGCGCATTATCAATTTGCCACGATTCATCCTTATTATGATGGTAATGGAAGAACGGCCAGGTTGTTAACAACTTTAATTTTACATCTTGGCGGGTATACTTCTATGCTAAGAATCTATTTGGTTTCCAGCCACGCACTAACTCAGCATTATGTAAAAAATGGGTTGAAGGTGAATTTTTAGAAATTGTAGACCCAAGCCTTAAATCAAGAAAATATAGCTTATCCAAACAATACAAACAATTATTGGATGCTTAAACTATAACTAATATAATGCATTAAATTCAAGTATTACGATTTTGATTTACTGTATTAGGTAATCTGTAGCTAGCGCTACGCCCTTTACCAGGGTTCTGGATCAAAATTCCTCTGTTTTTTAATTCTTGAATATCTCGGAGAGCTGTGTCATTCGAACATTTGGCTAATCTAGCATATTTTGAAGTATTCATATGCCCTTCAAAATCACCTTCAAGCATAAGGTTAATGATTAAACGTTGACGATCATTTATAGATTTTTGGTTAATTTGCCCCCATAATTGAGCCTTAAACATGACCTTTTTAAGCGTCACTTCAGCATTAGAAATTGCTCTCTCAAGGCAATCTAAAAACCACTCAAGCCAATCTGTTATGTCCAGTGTACCTCGTTGCTGCGTTTCAA
>JBMGNO010000007.1:835-37290 GCA_049739405.1 Rickettsiaceae bacterium | reverse complement strand
CGCCTAGCGCGGAAATGACACTCGTGTTTTGCTATAGATTTTACCTGCAGCGATAATTACGATAAATATCATCAAGTTCATCGAGGCTATTACGTAAGGCATGCATTCCTTGACCGCGCTGCAATTTAGGCAACTGGCTGCTTTCAAAAGAACGCAGAGTTAGTTCTTTTAAGCAAACATGATTGATGATATTTTGCGCATGGGTGCTGAGTTTGTCAAAAACAAAACTATGCCGGCGCATGGCTTCAACTTTACCTTCCATGGAAAAATAACGAAAATCACTAACTTTTTGACGAATAGGTTGTTCTATAATATTACTGCTATTATTGCTGAATATACGCTCATAATTGCAGGATAAACGATCTGCTGCCACGAACTGAATCTTGTTAATTCCTTGGCGATATTCTGGTGATTTACCATTTTCAACATCCAATAAATAGCATTTGTAAAAACGGTCAATTGGCCGACTGGTGACTTGTTTCTTTTGCATTGATAATTTCTTAAATACTTACACAACCTAGAATTATATACATAAACTCTAATAAACTCAAGATAAGGCTAAAATATAGTTTTAGCCAAATTTTAAGTTTGGAGGTTGGGTATGTCCTACTCATATAACAAGTACCATGGCATTGACCAGGTATTTATGGCAATCATCAACAAAAAGGCCCGTTCGTTAATTCGAGCGGGCTTTTTTTGTGGGCATCAGCTAGAGGATTTGCAGCAGGAATTTTTGATTCAGACATTAGAAAGAATCGATAAATATCAGCCTAATCAGGGCACCATATATGGTTTTGTAAAAAAGGTGGTTAATAGCTGTGCTTGTGATCTAATCCGCGCGCAAAAAATGCAATATGTTGATATGGATGTTCAGTTACATGATTCATGTGATGAAGCCTTTTCTGATGCAGAACTGCATTTAGATTTAGAAATTATGTTTGCAGATTCAGGTGATCCTGATTTATTGATTATATTTGAACTGTCTCAAATAATGGATGTTGCGCAGGTGAGTAAAATAACCGGCAAATCCATGAAAACTATTTATCGCAAATTGGCTAAAATACGCGAAATTATTGCATGTGAATAAAAAAAGTTACTTGGTGGTGACAAAAAACTGACCTTAAAAACGTCTATTATATTAGGAGCAAAAAAATGTTCCTAATTTAACAACAAAATTAAGGAGAACTTTTATGTCAGAAACTACAACTGAAAAATATTTGCAAGCTATTTTAAAATTGCCTGTTGGTGAGGTGGCTAAATATTCATCAAACCATCTTTATCAATTATGGCATCAAGTCAATCAAGAACTGCAGACCGCGAAGAAGGCCAAACAATGGCTGGAAGCTGCGGTAGCATTAAAATATCAGGAGCATTTTCGTTCTAAACGCTCTCGCTTAGAGAAAGAAACTGGCATGGTTCATTTGGAAGATTCAGGTGTAAAAATTAGCTGTAATATTGCCAAGAAGATTGCCTGGGATCAGGAAAAATTGGTTGATATTAAGCAAGCTTTTGAAGTAAATGGGGCCGACTCGAAGCAATATATCAAGATTAGTTACAACGTTCCAGAAAAGCATTTTGCTAATTGGCCGGCAGATATTCAGAAAATATTTAAGCCAGCAAGAATTTCTAGCACCTACAGCCCGGCTTATGAATTAAGCAAGATTGAAGATGGAGGAGAGTGATGAGTAAGAAAAGAACGAGTTCAAGTTTGCTGCAGCGTTTTGGTAAATATGTGTATTTTGATTCGGAGGGTTGTTGGCTATGGAAGGCTGCTAAAAACGAAAAAGGCTATGGTCTGATTGGAGTTAATATTATTGATGCTGAGGGTGATTATAAATGGAAAACATTACGAGCACACCGCGTTGCTTATGAGGCTTTTAATTTCTGTAATCTCAAACCAGATCAATGCGTTTGTCACATTTGTGATAACCCGCCATGTGTTAATCCGCATCACCTTTTTGCCGGTACTCGCCGTGATAATGTACTTGATATGATTGCTAAAGGGCGGCACAAGGCACCGCCTGTGCTACGTGGTAAGGATTCAGCAAATGCAAAGCTTTCCGATTATCAAGTGAAGCTGATTCGTCAGCTTTATAAAAACCCTTTTTCTTTGCGAAAGCTGGCTAATATTTTTGGTGTGTCACACACTCTTATTTTACGGATAGTGAACCATAAAAGCTGGAGGCATGTATGAATAATGACTCAATAATTAACCCCAATAATAATGATATAAAAACTCATTTGCAAGTATGCTGCTCTGGCCTTGATGGCTTCATTCCGATGCGTTCTTTTGATGAGAAACAAAGCACGCAGGGTAGAGTTCGTGATAAGAGATGGCGATATGTAAATAATATCTGGCTTTCAAGTAGGAATAATGATGATAATATTTTATCGCAACAAGCTTACAAATTCGCCAAGAATGCATATCAATATGGCAAAGGTTGTTACTTTATTCCTGGCTCTGTAGAAAGAAAAGGCGAAGCTAAGCAAGCAGAGATCAAGCAGATGCAAACATTACTGATCGACATTGATGATGGTGATATTAAGCAAAAATCCAGACTTTTATGCAAAACGCTTGGCAGGCCTACTTTAAAGATAGAATCTGGTGGTGTGACTAAAAGCGGGCAGAAGAAGATGCATATTTATTGGCAATTATCTGAAGTTGTTTCCGGTAAGAAATTGCTTCAGTTAATACATCTGCGCTATCAAATTTCCATAAAGTTTGGTGGTGATGTACATTTTAAGTCAGCCCATCAGCCAATTCGTTTGGCTGGTTCGGTTTATCATAAAAACAAAATACCCAAATTAGCAAAAATAATTGAGCATAATAATGTCAAATATGAACTGGATGATTTAGTCAGTAAAATGGTTGTAATTGAGTCAAATTTTACGAAACGAAATCAAAATAACGAAATGCGAAATGCACAAGGCTCGGTAAGCTCTATATTGACTAAAGCTGTTGAATCTGGGGGATCTGGCGGTCAGACTCGGTTTTGTAATTTAAGCCGGGTTTCGGGATTTTGGATACGGCGCTATCATGATGGCTTGATTGATGAGCAAAGAATGAAGCAGGAAATTCAGGATTATAATTTGGCAAATGTTAAGCCACCTTGGTCAGATGAGCGTTTGGAAAGGATGATCGATGATTTATTGAAGCTAGACAACAAAAACCAGAATAATCAGTCAAACAAAACAACTCAAGATCACCCTTTAATCTCAAGTTTTTCATTAAACTTATTCTTGCAAGATAAAAGCAAAATACCAGATGATTTAATTGCTCCAAGAATATTGACACAAGGTGGGTTGATGGTATTTGGTGGCGCTCCTAAAGTTGGTAAGAGCGATTTTCTGTTATCACTGTTTGTGCATTTGGCAGCTGGTAAGGAGTTTGTTGGCCTAAAGCCACCAAGGCCTTTACGTATATTTTATCTACAGGCAGAGATTGGCTATCATTATTTGCGTGAACGTTTGCATAATATTAAGCTGCCCGAAGATTTATTACAACTTGCAAAAGATAATTTGCATATGACCCCAGACATAAAATTGGTGCTAAATGATTCGGGAGTACAGGCTTTGATCGAGCATGTAAATCAGGTAATGCAAGGTAACAAGCCTGACATTATTGCGATTGATCCAATTCGTAATGTATTTGATGGTTGCCGGGAGAATGATAATGACTCAATGCTATTTTTCTTGCAGCAGCGTATTGAGAAATTACGAAGGCAGATTAATCCTGAAGCTGGAGTTATTTTGGTGCATCATACCAAGAAACTTGGGATATCACAGCTGGAAGAAGACCCCTTCCAGGCATTTAGTGGCGCTAGTTCTTTGCGAGGATATTACTCAACTGGAGCAATATTATATAATGCTGAACAGAATCAACAACACAAAAAGAAGTTAGTATTTGAACTGAGAAATGGCAGTAATTTAGCTGCAAAGATTTTATCAAAAACTAGAAAAGGTTGGATGATTATACCAAAAAAGAACCAGGAGGAAGGTCATGAGTGATAGCAATAATATGCCAAATAATAATAAAGATATATTAGATCAACGTTATTTAACGCCACAAGAAACTGCGAATATGCTCAGTGTGAAGCTTAGCTTGCTGAGTAATTGGCGGGTTATTGGCAAAGGTCCGATATATGTCAAACTTGGGTCTACTAATCGATCTTTGGTTAGATATCCGCTGCTCGGTGTGGGCGGCATATTAGACTATATGCAATCAAATATTCAAAAATAAATGCTGGCAAGTAAGGAAGAATGCGGTATCTAGATGATTACGCATATTACAAACACAACAAATCAGAAAGGATTAAAAAGATGAAAAGAAGAAAAATTACTAAAAGAGTGGTTGATGAAGCACCGGTTACTGGTAAAAGATATTATATCTGGGATACTGAAATCCCTGGCTTTGGACTGATCGTGCAAAAAACCGGCTATAAGTCATATTGCTTGGATTATAAAAATGCTGATAACACTCCAAGGCGCATGAAATTAGCCATTGTTGGCGAAATTACCCTAGATGAAGCTAGGAAGAAAGCAGCAAGTTTTAAACTGATGATCTCACAAAATATCGACCCATTAGCAGAAAAAGAAGAAAGCCAAGAGGAACTAACATTCACGCAAGTAGCTGAGGAATATATCACTAGATATGCCATGATTTATAAGAAGGAAAAGAGCATTTATAATGATCGTTTATATTTGAAGAATCACATTATTCCGTATTTCGGTAAAATGAAAATCACTGCAATTAACCGTAAAGATATTAGTAAATTCCACGGTAATATGCATGAGAAAAAACATACTGGTAATCGTTGTTTAGAGATTATTTCAAAAATACTAAACCTTTGTGAGGAGTGGGAATATCGTGAGGATAACAGTAATCCATGCCGTAAAATTAAGAAGTATCCGGAAATCGGACGGGAAAGATTCCTAAGTCAGGAGGAGATAGGACGCTTATATGAAGCCCTTGATGTGATGAACAATCAAGAAGATAATGAGCATTTTATTGCCTTAATCAAGCTTTTGTTACTGACCGGTGCAAGACTCAGTGAAATCCTCGAATGCAAATGGAGCTATGTTAACTTCAAACGTAAAGTACTTGAATTGCCTGACTCTAAGACTGGTAAAAAGGAAATAATCTTATGTGATTTATGCATAAAAATCTTGAAGCATCTAGGCAAAGCGCATAATAACCCGTATGTAATTATCAGTAAGGTCAAAGAAGGAGCGCCGATGACTAGGCCCAAAAAAGCCTGGAATAGATTGCTAAAACTGTCTAACTTACACGAAGTAAGAATCCATGATTTACGGCATACTAATGCCAGTATGAGCCTGCAAGCCAAGATACCGCTAGAAATTATCAGCAAGCGTTTAGGGCATAAAAGCATACAAACTACCATGCGTTATGCGCATCTTGCTGATGATCAGCTGCGTAGTGCTACAAACTCGCTCAGTAATTTAATGGCTTCGGCTATGAAGTAGTAGCTAGTATTATTTGTGATAATAAAAAATAACCAGTTATGCTCAAAAACATAGCTGGTTTTTTTATGCCTAAAAACCCATGCTAAAACCTAGCTAAAGAAGTTTATCAGAATATAGATTAAATAATATTAGGAGCAGTGAGCGAACTGTATAAATAATACCGGAGCTCACTAAGCAACGACATAATATTTAAAAATAGATTTTGATACGAGCCAGGAATGAGCCAGGAAAATAAAATGATATACTATGATTTAGACTGATATATTATGATATGGGTCAGAAAAAATATAAATGTTGAAAAAAGCTTGTATAGAAGAGAAAACCTGATGTTATACCCGGTTGCGACTGGTTGCGGGAGCTGGATTTGAACCAACGACCTCCAGGTTATGAGCCTGGCGAGCTACCGAACTGCTCCATCCCGCAAGAGGATAATATACCATGATGGTTAATATAGCAAGTATTTTTTGAATTAAATTGAGGTATTGTTAAACAACAGTTGACGTAAGTTAGAGAAGTTAGTCGTTTTGTAAAAAAGATTTTTTTGGAAATAATTGATACAGTAAGGCTTTTGATTAATTATAGGAAATAAAAATCTTGTATTAATATTAATATTATAATATATTTCTTTCGAAGGGCTGCTGAATATGTGAGAGTAATTTGTTAATTCCTCTGGACTATGAATATTTATTGGGATTGGCCCCTGACTTCACCGTGGTGTTGTTATAGCTAAACCCACCTTAACGAACAGGTTCTGAAAGGTAGGACTTGCTCAACGATTCAAGTGGTTCTTCGTATTTATAGTCAATGAATCCTTATTATGTTACGCTTGACAAGAATATAATATAGTTATAATTTATAATACATTATATTAAAAGATAAATTATATATTTCTATTATGTCAACCTTGCAATGTAAGCGCGTTTTACTTAAAGTTTCTGGTGAAGCTTTAATGGGAAACCAAAATTATGGTCACGACTTTAATACTCTTAATAATATCGCTCAAGACATCAAAGAAGCTTGTGAGCTAGGTATTGAGGTGTGCGTTGTTGTTGGTGGAGGAAATATATATCGCGGAGCAGATGCAGCTAATTTAGGAATGGATCGCGCGAGTGCTGATCATATGGGGATGCTAGCAACTATTATTAATGCTTTAGCGCTACAGAATCGCATGGAAAAGAATGGTATTTTTACTAGAGTACAGTCAGCTGTTCCAATGATGAGTGTTTGCGAACCTTTTATTCGCCGTAAAGCAAGACGACATATGGAAAAAGGGCGAGTAGTTATTTTTGCCGCTGGTATTGGCAATCCTTTTTTCACCACAGATAGTGCAGCCGTATTAAGGGCAATTGAAATGAAATGCGATTTATTACTAAAAGGTACTAATGTTGATGGGGTATATAATACCGACCCTCGAAACGACCCCAAAGCAAAGCGATTTGACGAAGTTACTTACACTGATGTTTTAAAAGACAACCTAAGAGTAATGGACATGGCAGCTATTGCAGTCGCAAGGGAAAACAAGCTGCCCATCAAGGTATTCTCTATAAAAGAAAAAGGCAATTTCGCGAAGATATTACAAAATCAAGGTAAATTTACATTAATTAAAGGCTAAAAAATTATGAATGAAGATCAAAAAAAAGAATTAACAGTTAAAATGGAAAAAGCTTTGGCGGCTTTGGATAAAGAGCTCAAAGGCTTAAGAACTGGTAGAGCTTCCGTAAATTTACTAGATCCTGTTATTGTTGAGGTTTATGGGAGCAAAACACCAATTTCACAGGTTGGAACCGTATCCACACCTGATGCAAGAACATTAAGTGTTCAAGTTTGGGATAAATCATTAGTAAAAACTGTAGAAAAAGCGATTGCTGATGCTAATCTTGGTCTTAATCCAAGTTCTGATGGCCAATTAATTCGTATGTCGATGCCAATTATTAGTGAAGAACGAAGAAAAGAGCTAGTAAAAATAGCATCAAAATATGGCGAAAATAGCAAAGTAGCACTAAGGAACGTCCGAAGAGATGGTATGGACGCCTTAAAAAAAGATGAAAAGGACGGGATAATATCTAAAGATGAGCATCATAATTTTGCTGAAGAAGTACAAAAAATTACTGATCAGTTTATCGCAAAGGTTGATAGTGCTGTGAAAGCGCGTGAAAAAGAAATTATGACCACAGCTTAGTTATAGCAAATTAAACTGCAGTGTTGTTGTTTTATAGAAAATATTTTTTAATTCAGTGATTAGCTTTTTACCGAATAATGCAGGCCCATTTAATTTGATTTACTATCTATTATATGACCCGCATTAAAACCACAATTGCTTAGGATACCTAATAAAGTTTGCTGATTATAAAATATTATCCAAAGCTTTACTCAGGATTGGATAGGAAAATTTATAACCATCACTAATTAGTCGCGCAGGTTGAATTTTATTTCCTTTTAATAATAACTCCTCACCCATTTCAGCAAAAAATAGCTTAACTAGAAAAGATGGCAAATTAATGCAAGTTGGTCGATTTAAAGTTCGACCAACTATATTAGTCATCTCAGCATTTGTTACAAACTCTGGAGCTACGAAATTATAAGGCCCTTGACAATCATCTTGTGAGATTAAATACTTCATTCCCTTGACCACATCATCAATATGAATCCATGAAAAATATTGCTTACCATTTCCGAGCCTGCCACCTAAGCCAAGCTTAAACGGTAGATGAATCTTGTTAATAAAGCCACCATTTTTGCCTAAAACCACTCCAAAGCGTGTAATGCATAATCTTACGCCTAAATCTTTGACCTTATTAGCCTCCTCCTCCCATGCTTTGCATAAGTCATGAGTAAAGCTACTTTTTGGCGATGAAAACTCATCTAAACTCATTGCATCATGAGAACCATAATATCCTATTGCAGAAGCTGATATCAATAGACTTGGCCTGTTTTTTAAGCGCTTAATTAGTGCAATCGCTGCCCTTGTAGTGTTTATCCTGCTATTTAAAAGATCTTGCTTTACTTCCTTTGTCCACCTTCGGTCAATTGGGCTACCGGCTAGATTAATTATTACATCAAATTTTGTATCTGATTTTATCTCATTTAAATCCTGAATAACTTTATAGTTTTTACTCGATAAAATATTACTCTGCCGCGACAAAATAGTTACTTGATCAACATCCATATTTATTGATTTAATAAAATTTTGTGCAACAAATCCCGTGCCGCCAGTGATAAGATAATGCATAACTTTTCCTATATTAAATTATTCACAGAGTTATTCAAAGCTTATTTCTACCATAGTATTTTAGCTGAATGCGATAAATGTTATTGCAATTTACCTAGCTTTGCAAGTATTTTACATTTAACAACTCTGGTTTTTTAGTTGACAAACGATAAGACACGTTATACTGTTGATTGATTATTTAACTCTAGATATATGAATTATAAATGGCGAAATGTTGGAGCTTAAAAGATTTTAAAAAAGGCTTTATTCGCTGTAGTGAGCTTAATTTATCTTACCAAAACATTGGAGACAATGAAGCACGAGTTATTGCTGATGCAATAGTAAGCTATAATTCTTGTGACTTTAATACATTATGTCCCCAAATCACAAAATTAAATTTATATTCTAATAATATTACGAGCAAAGGAGCATCTGAGCTAGCAAGAACAATTGGGGTCAACTCTCCTTTAACGCATTTAGATTTAGGTTATAACAACATCGGTAATTCTGGGATCGAAGCAATATCGAACGCTTTAATAACAAATACTTCACTTAACAAGCTTTCAATTGATCAAAATACATTTGATGACAAGGGGACTGAGTATTTGGCTCAAGGAATTCTTAATCACTCTTCTCTGAGTTCAATAGACATAAGTCATAATAATATTAGTAATAGTGGGGCCTATCTTCTTGTAAAATCTATTTTGCAAAAACCGCATTTAACTAACTTACAAATGTATGGCAACAATATTAGCAATAGATTTATAGAACATCTTAATGTGCCCTATAAAATATCTCATTTTCCCTGTAATAACATCAACATTTACCAAAATAACATATATTCAAGTGATGACTATGAATATATGCCCCTAGGTGGCATATCAGATTAACTATTAAACTCATCCGCCAAAAAGTTGCACATGCTACGCATGAGTACTTTTTGCCGAATTTATTTTTTAATTAAAGTCCTTAAAATTTTTTATAAAAACTCTTATTTTATTCAGGATACACTTCATAAAATTTACTATAACAACCTTATATTTATAGAGTTATAAAACTTTTGGCATGAATACTATTAAAGATACTAATTTAATTTACTATACTTAAAAATCCCAATCATCACCCATAAAATCAAACCAATTATTAATAGACAAATCAGAAAAACGCTGCCCCCCTTTTAATAGTAACAAGCTTGTAATCTGTGGAATCTCTCGCGCTAAAGACAAATCAAGTGGTGTTTTTGGAGATGGAAATGGGGATGAATCATAATCATCTACATCCGAAGTATCGTTAACAGAGCCTGGGTGATACTTTAATATTTCTCTTATCATTTTTAACCGATTCTGTAATGTGTTGTCAGAGCAAATAGCTACTTGAAGAGGAGTTATATCATCACACATGTTAATATTCTCAAACTTCTTAGACAACAACTCTTTTACTCCTTCAACTTCACCACTTGATATCAGACATAAATATAGTAAATCAATACTAACTTTAGCCTCCTCATCTCTCAATTCTTCAAATATTTCCCTCCATGCTGAATCATTTTTTTGTTTTTTATAGGCCTGATAAGAAAAGCTTTCTCCAGATTCTGTTATCTTACCAAAATCAAAAAACTTTTTCTTTTCATATTTAGGTAAATTTTTCAAAAAATCTAATAATAAGTGCCCTGCGTCTAAATTTCCACTACTTAACGCAGTGTTCAAAGCATTAGTGAAACTATGTTTATTATAAATATGATGTGATTGATTGGAATTAAAAATTTCTTCTACTAAACAGTTAAATTCTGGGTTTATTTGATTCCTAAATACCATTTTACTCAAAGGAGTGCTTCCCGAAGAGTTTAGATGATGAATATCAGCACCGCGTTTTATCAACTCTCTTACCGCTCTAACATCACCCTCTTGGATAAAAATTTCCAAAGCAGTAGTTCCTTTTTCATCTTCGCTATTAATAGAAATACCCTGAGATAATAGGCCATCAAGAGACGAATAATCCTCCTTACCAGATGCAGTTTTTATTAAAATAAAATGGTCAGATTTATTAATAGCCTTTACTTCATTATCAATAAAAAGCTCTAATACTTTACGATCTTTACAAAAATCTGCAAACCCAATTGGTGTTGCATTCTCTGGCCTCACCATCTCACGATATTTTGTAAAAAGGCCATCTCTATAAAGACCATGAGTTATATCTTTACTAAATTTTGTTAAATCAACACCTGATTCTATAACTTTTTCTACACCCTCAAAATTTGATGATTCAATATTGTCTATTAATTCCTTTTGCAATTTTATATTTTTAGATTTTAGTACGTATGGCACAATTTTTTACACTAATAGTTAGATTAGTATAAATCTATTACAACTTATATTGCTTAGCAAGTATTTTTTTTATAATCACCTAGAGCCACCAGAAAAAACTGATGATATACACCATTGAAGCAATAGCTGTTTAAATTCTAATTCATATTTTGCAAGAATAGTACTCCTAATAGTAGTTATATAATCATCATTACGAAGCTCAAGATTTGCATAACCACAAATTTTGACACCATGATACAGAACAAAGTGACGCTGATTATCTATAAAAAACTCATTGTTTTTTAGTTCTTTGACATTATTTTTTAAACGCATTTGATTGACAAAATCCTTTTCCATAGGCGTTGCACAATACTGTAAATAGATACCATCAAAATCTGTTTTTTTGATGACTTCATGAATAAAATTAGCTTTTTTAATGGTGTAATTATATAAAAAAGATTGATCCTTATCGTGGGAATCTTCTTCTTTCGCTATCTTATATTTTAATTTCTCATATTCTTGTCTTTCTGACTCATTATTGCGCAAGAAATCACGAAACATTAAATTTGACTGAATAGCTGGATGACCAAAATCAAACATGTGTAAATTAATACTAATCTCATGGCGATACCTAAAACCATATTTAAATGGGATACTCCACTCACCCTTATATTCAAAACCAATTTGCTCAAGAGCTTTTACCGCTAGTTGCGCATCATTCACCTGCAAACAAACATCAATTTTATGCTTACTCGCAAGACCCGGAACTGACGTTGAACCAACATGGTGTATTTGACAAATATTATCACCTAGCGCATTTTTTATTCTTGATTCAATATTTTGATATTCTTTAGGCCATGATGGATCATATGGCACAATATTAACTTTGTTTTTCATAGTTTTTCTCATGATTAATTAGCCATTCTTTTCGATCGATGCCTCCACCATACCCACCAAGACTTCCATTACTGTTAATCACACGATGACATGGAACAATAATAGATAAGTGATTTGCGGCATTTGCATTTGCCACCGCTCTAAATGCCTTACTGTTACCAGTTAACTTTGCTTGGTTAAGATAACTCATCGTTTCACCATATGGTATTTGTTGCAAAGATTGCCAAGATAATTCTTGAAAATCAGTTCCATTTAAATATACCGGGGTTTTGAATTGTTTTAATTTACTAGTAAAATATAAATCTAATTCTTTTTCGATCAGGTCAATTATTTTATTTCCACCATTTTCTATAGGTCCAATTTTCTTTAATTTATCACAAGCACCATTCAAACCTTTACGATTAGTAAAATCTAGTAAATATAAAAAATCTTCGCTTGCAACTGCAACCATTTTACCAAGTGGGGTATTGAAGCTAGATAATTTAAGAGAATAGTTTATAGACATAGAATTGGGTTGTTAAACATACAAGTTAAAGGCTCACTACTAGACGGCAAGTTTTGCTCGTCCCTTTTAATCCATTTCAGTTTTTTAATTCATGCTTTTTAACAAACTAATCATTTTTATGCACATGTAGTAAACAACGAATATTTAAAATATCAGGATTCAAAATATTTGATATAAAGAAATGAATTTGAAAGTAGTGTTCATAAAAAAATAATATTTAATTATGAACACCTACTATAAAAGAAAAAAGCTTGTATTGCAAGCTTGGCAGCGACCTACTCTCCCGTGTCTCAGGACAAAGTACCATCGGCGCTGTGGGGTTTCACTTCCGAGTTCGGAATGGGATCGAGTGTTTCACCCACGCTATAACCACCAAGCTAGCAATACAAGCTTTTAAAGTCTGTATTATATGCTATTTTTAGCAAAAAACAAGAATAAATTTTAACTTTTTTTATCATTACTGAATCTTGTATAAGATTAACACTACATGCATTCGTATACTCAAAACAAAATAAATCAATCGAGCTATTAGTACCAGTAAGCTTCACATGTTACCATGCTTCCACACCTGGCCTATCAACGTGGTGGTCTTCCACGGCTCTGATAGGGAAGTCTAGTTTTGAGGTGGGTTTCCCGCTTAGATGCATTCAGCGGTTATCCCTTCCATACTTAGCTACCCAGCTATGCCGTTGGCACGACAACTGGTCCACCAGAGGTATGTCCACCTCGGTCCTCTCGTACTAAAGGCAGATCCTCTCAAACTTCCTACACCCACGGCAGATAGGGACCGAACTGTCTCACGACGTTCTAAACCCAGCTCACGTACCACTTTAAACGGCGAACAGCCGTACCCTTGGGACCTTCTCCAGCCCCAGGATGTGATGAGCCGACATCGAGGTGCCAAACGATTTCGTCGATATGAACTCTTGGAAATCATCAGCCTGTTATCCCCGGCGTACCTTTTATCCGTTGAGCGATGGCCCTTCCACTCGGAACCACCGGATCACTATGACCGACTTTCGTCTCTGCTCGACTTGTAGGTCTCGCAGTCAGGCTAGCTTATGCCATTGCACTCTAACAGTTGATTTCTGACCAACTTGAGCTAACCATCGCGCGCCTCCGTTACTGTTTAGGAGGCGACCGCCCCAGTCAAACTACCCACCATACATTGTCCCAAGTCCTGATTCAAGGATTGATGGTTAGATATCAAAAATTAGAAGGGTGGTATCTCACATTGCGACTCCACATTCACTAGCGTGAACGCTTCATAGTCTACCACCTATTCTGCACATCTAATTTCTAATACCAGTGTAAAGCTATAGTAAAGGTGCACGGGGTCTTTCCGTCTAACCGCGGGAACTCAGCATCTTAACTGAGAATTCAATTTCGCTGAGTCGATACTGGAGACAGCGGGGAAATCGTTACGCCATTCGTGCGGGTCGGAACTTACCCGACAAGGAATTTCGCTACCTTAGGACCGTCATAGTTACGGCCGCCGTTCACTGGGACTTCAATTCAGAGCTTGCACCCCTCCTTTTAATCTTCCAGCACTGGGCAGGCGTCAGACCCTATACTTCGTCTATTGACTTAGCAGAGCCCTGTGTTTTTAGTAAACAGTCGCTACCCCCTGGTATGTGCCACCTATATCTGGTTGCCCAAATATAGGTCATCTTTATCCCGAAGTTACAGATGCAATTTGCCTAGTTCCTTCAGCATCGTTATCTCAAGCGCCTTGGTATACTCTACCTGTCCACCTGTGTCGGTTTAGGGTACGGTCTTATATGGAGAAGCTATTTCCTGGAAGTCATTCGCTGCACATACCAATCCAATAAGGATGTACAACTTACTGCCTTCGTCACTATCTCCAGGTTCAGGAATATTAACCTGATTCCCATCGGCTACGCCTTTCAGCCTCACCTTAGGGGCCGACTAAGCCTGCGCAGATTAGCTTTACGCAGGAACCCTTGGACTTTCGGCGAGAATGTCTCTCACATTCTTTGTCGCTACTCATGTCAGCATTCTCACTTCCGATACCTCCAGTAATCCTTACAGATTACCTTCACAGGCTTACGGAACGCTCCGCTACCACTCATATCTTTTGATATGAATCCACGTCTTCGGTACATAACTTTAGCCCCGTTACATTGTCGGCGCAGGAAAACTTAATTAGACTAGTGAGCTATTACGCTTTCTTTAAAAGATGGCTGCTTCTAAGCCAACTTCCTAGTTGTTTTGGTCTTCCCACATCCTTTAACACTTAGTTATGATTTTGGGACCTTAGACGGTGGTCTGGGCTCTTTCCCTCTCGACTATGGACCTTAGCACCCATAGTCTGTCTGCTATATTGTACTCATTGGCATTCGGAGTTTGATTAAGTTTGGTAAGTCTGTTGGACCCCCTAGCTCATTCAGTGCTCTACCTCCAATGGTAATCATATAACGCTCTACCTAAATAGATTTCGCGGAGAACCAGCTATATCCGAGTTTGATTGGCCTTTCACCCCTAACCACAGCTCATCTCCTAATTTTTCAACATTAGTGAGTTCGGTCCTTCAGTAGATGTTACTCCACCTTCAACCTGGCCATGGCTAGATCACCCGGTTTCGGGTCTAATTCATCGAACTTTGTCGCCCTATTCAGACTCGCTTTCGCTACGCCTACACCTATCGGCTTAAGCTCGCTCGATAAACTAAGTCGCTGACCCATTATACAAAAGGTACGCAGTCACAAAAGCAAGCTTTTGCTCCTACTGCTTGTAAGCATTCGGTTTCAGTGTCTATTTCACTCCCCTCTCGGGGTTCTTTTCACCTTTCCCTCACGGTACTAGTTCACTATCGGTCGTTAGAGAGTACTTAGGCTTGGAGGGTGGTCCCCCCATGTTCAGACAGGATTTCACGTGTCCCGCCCTACTCGAGAATCTAAAAGCTTTTTACCTATACAGGGCTATCACCTATTGCTGCCAACCTTTCCATGTTGTTCTAGTTTTTACTTTTAAATTACTGGCCTGGTCCGCGTTCGCTCGTCACTACTAACGGAGTCTCGTTTGATGTCCTTTCCTTCAGCTAATGAGATATTTCAGTTCACTGAGTTTGCTTCACATAACTATGTATTCATTATATGATACCTGATTAATCAGGTGGGTTCTCCCATTCGGAAATCTCCGGATCACAGTTTATTCACAACTCCCCGGAGCTTATCGCAGTGTATTACGTCCTTCATCGCCTTCTAACGCCAAGGCATCCACCAAATGCTCTTATTATATTTATCTTGCCAAAAACTTGATTATACGATGCATGTAGAATTAATTCTTACACACTTTTTCAGTATCCACTCACGATTTAAATTATCGCGGTGTATTTAGTTTTATTTATTCTCATTTTTCACTTTTTAAACAGCTTTTGCAGAGCCCGCTTTCGTATGTGTCGTCTGCATGACCATGTTTATATACGCATCACTGAGGATTGTCAAACACTATTTTTAAAAAAAATGCTTTTTTTATATTTTTTTTAAAAATACCCCATGAAAACGGCTTATACTCAGGAAAAAAGCGTTTATAATAATATAACAATATCTTAGAAAACGCTGTCTATTATCTTTCCGCACTTTAAAAAAATATAAAATACTATTTTTATATACCTCATAATGTTTTCTAAATTAAACTTTAAAAAGACAAAAGACAGAGAATATTTACAAAATTTACTATATAGTGAATTAAGTTGAATTTTGATACGGACACTTGTAGATTGGAACCTACATCTAATCCTTTTAGGGTAAAACTGTTACCTATGTGATAAGAATAAACTGTTACCTATCTCTTCAGTATATACCACAAGAAAATGGTGCACTTGGTTGGATTCGAACCAACGACCTTCACCTTCGGAGGGTGACGCTCTATCCAACTGAGCTACAAATGCATAATATAAGATAATAATAAGTTTGCTTTAGACTTAAACTTCAACTTAATTCACTATATCAGTGTAGCAATCTTATCTATTTTTGTTTGTCTGACTATACCAGTATAATGGAACTAAATTACATGGTAAATACTAAAAGGTGACAAAATTATAAATAATATTTTTTGACTATACTTAGGATTTTAATACTAGGTGAAGAAGTAATAGATCAGATGTGGGAAGATGGTGCCGGATGTCGGATTTGAACTGACAACCTACCGCTTACAAGGCGGTTGCTCTACCGTTGAGCTAATCCGGCACAAGAGAAGGATTTTAGAGAAAACTAATTAAACTCCCTCTCGAAACAGAGTATACTATTTTTCTTGAGCTTTCAATTCTTTTTTTGAAGGTTTTGTAGTTTGCGCTTTACTTCTGATATCCATTTTCTTAAGAATAGCTTCTGGAAGTTTAATACCAGCATCTTTAATAAAATAAGCTACTTTCTCAGTTGGTTGAGCACCTGTAGAAAGCCAGTGTTCAATTCTATCACTTTTCAGAGTAATTCTTTCTTCATTACCTTTTGCTAAAAGCGGGTTATAAGTACCAACTTTTTCAATAAAAGCACCATCTCTAGGAGCTCTCACATCTGCAATAACAATTCTATAATAAGGCTTTTTCTTTGCACCGCCTCTCGCTAAACGAATTTTAACTGACATAACAATTCCTATTTAATTTTTTCTTCTTTAAACTCAACATGCTTACGAACTCTAGGATCGTACTTTCTAAAGCTTAGCTTTTCTGTTAAAGTTTTTGGGTTACGTTTTTTTACTAAAAAATAACCTGTACCTGCAGTACTTACAAGCTTTACCAATAAGTTTTTATTTCTTTTCTTAGACACGGCTTTTTAATCCACCTTAAATCAATATTTATATAAAAATAACTAACACGTAAAATATACTCGAAAAACCAATTAGTCAAGTTATTATTTTAATAATTAATATAATAACGCCAAATAATACTAAAAATCACCACATGTATTGAATATATCCAAAGAGTGTTACGACTAATGCAAGTAATGAAATTATATTTTACTGATAAATAGTGCTTTCTACTGCTTAATGAAATATATAACATGTAAAGTACGCACAGAGTAATTATATAATCCAAAAACGTGAATTTATGCCAAAACGACATCACTGCATATACCGAAGACATACAACATAGTTGAATGGCAGACACTTCTGAGCTCAGCACTTTCTTTTTACACAAAAACCCGATTACCATAAATAAAATTGCCAGCGAACCATATTCAAATAAATTAAAAGTAAATAAAGTACTCCATATCAAAAAAGGATAGTGCAAGTAATAGTAAGGGGCTTTGCAACTACTTTGCAGCAAGAAAAGATAAATCTGCCCTAAAAAAATAGAAATTAATATATTTGCACAAATAAATTCATGCCGAATAAATATAACAGTAAAAATATATAGAGATATGCCATGAAATAACACGCCAAAATTCAAACACCCTCGGAAATTATAACCAGCATAAAAACAAAATATTGGAAATGAAACCCTACCAACGGCACGTAACCAAAAAGTCTCGGGAGCTAAATAAAGACCAAAATGATCAGCAACCATTGCTAATATAGCCAATATTTTTAAGTAATCTTGTTTATTCGCAACTTTAGCGCTCATACAAAACCTTATGTAAATTCAACATGAACGAAAACAGACAAAAAATCAGGATACTAGCAGAAATCACCCCTATGATTGAGATGAACTTTATAAAAAAGCTATCTGCAAAAAACAAATCATTCCAATAGTAATTGACTGAATATATAAATAACCACATTCCACAAGAAGCCACACATACTTTTCCAATAAATTGTTTCGTGCTTACACTAACTTTTAAATTACCATATTTCTTTGCGCCCAAAGCCAACATATAAACATTAATCCATGCTGAAATTGATGATCCAACAGCAATACCAACCGCGCCAAAAGGCACCATTAACAATATATTCAATATCGTATTAATCAGTAAAGAATATAGGCTAATACGCAATGGAGACTGGGTATCTAGATTGGCATAATATATCGGCGTAATAATTTTTGCTAAAGTAAATGCAGGTAAACCCAAGGCAAAGCCCGCTAATACTTTAGAAGTAATCAATGTATCCTTATTTAAAAACTCACCCCTTTCATAAATCAAGTGAATTATAGGCTCTGCCATAGCAAATAAACCTATCATCGCTGGTATAGAAATAAATAAAGCAACCCTCACCACTTTATTCTGTAAGATATTAATACGATCATATTCTTGCGTAGAATATAATTTTGATAATTCAGGTAATAATATAGTGCCAAATGTAATTCCTATTAGCGCTAATGGCAGCTGATAAAGCCTATCGGCATAACTTAATACCGACACTGCACCAGGTAAAAAACTTGATATTGAATTAGAAATAAATAGATTTAATTGCTGCGCACCAGAACTAACTGCAGCCGGACCCATTTTACATAATAACTCCATCACTGAAGGATCATGACGATTATAAGTAATAGAAAATAGTAATTTGGCACGGTAAACACAAAATAACATAAAAGTGACCTGCACAATACCAGCAACAATTAAGGAATAAGCTATACTATAGTGCGCTGTATATCTACCTTGAAAATAATAAGTATATAAAACAACAATCGAGCTCATTAAAATAGGCACAAACGCCAAAGCCCAAAACTTTCTAACTGAGTTCAGCATACCTCCTAAAATCGCTATTACCGATAAAAATATTAAATATGGCGTGGTAATACGACACAAAGCAACAGCTAGCTCAAATTTTTCTGGCTTAGCATAAAAACCTGGAGCTATTAACAACATTAAATACGGCATTGTTATCTCTAAGATAACTGTAATAGCCATCAACACCAATATCAATAGAAAGAAAATATTACCCGCAAATTGCCTAGCGCCATCTTCTGACTCTATCAATTTTTTACTAAAAATTGGAATAAAAACTGAAGATAAAGCACCCTCACCAAAAATACGTCGGAATAAATTAGGAAACTTAAAAGCAACATTCACGCAATCAGCAAATATTGTTGTGCCAAAAGTATTAGCAATGAATAGCTCTCTAGCTAAACCAAAAAACCTAGAAAGCAAGGTAAAGAACGCAACGATTATTCCTGACTTAAACATGTGATCTCTACCTTTACTACATATTATTTATGCTCTCTCTATTGCCTCTTGAATCAGATCTTTGGCTTTCTGAGCACCTTCCCAGCCAATTATTTTTACCCACTTATTTTTCTCTAGTTTTTTATAAGCTTCAAAAAAATGCACAATTCTATCTTTTAATATAACAGGAACATCTTCGAGGTCCTTAACATGATCAAAAATAGAGTCAAGCTTTGAAGCTGGCACAGCTAGAATCTTTTCATCAATACCAGATTCATCCTCCATTAACAATACTGCAACTGGCCTAACTGGCAAAACTGCACCATGAATAATTGGATATTGCGACATAACTAATACATCAGCTGGATCACCATCACCCGATAAAGTATGAGGTACAAAACCATAGTTACAAGGATACGACATCGCTACTTGCATAAAACGATCCACCATGATTGCACCTGAGTCCTTGTCAAACTCGTACTTCACTGGTGAATTTTGCATTGGTATTTCAATAATCACATTAAAATCACCATTTTTGGCTTTTGCCGGAATTTTATCTATAAACATTTGTTGTCCCTTTTTGCTATTATATATTAAATGTTTTTTAATCCAAAAACTTCTTTAAATCAAGAAAAATACTATACTATCTTTTGGTATTCATGATAAATTTTTCTTACCGCTTCGATCCACATAACACAAATCATAATAAAAATAATCATCAATATCGGTGCTATTGAGCCATATGTTGCCATTGGGAAAAGAGTAAAAATAATTGATTGCACTAACCCACTAGCCGACTTTCCCACTTTGTGACTTATAACATCAACAGCGGCCTTACCCTTTGTTCGTAGCTCCTGATCTAAAGGTATATAGAGCATTTGCGTGGAAGTATCAAGGATCGAATATTTCGAACCTTTGGATAAAATATTTTGAACTGCACCTACAAATACGGCTAGCACTAATGGGGAAACTATAATAACCTTATCAAATAAACTAACAAAATAATCATCAAACACCACCAAGAAAAAGAATAATGAGCCAGTTATTAAAATAATAATTGGCGAAATTACAGCTGCTGCAAACCAACTTTTTTTGCGCATAATATTATTACCAATCACAGTCATGATCATAATCGCCACACCAGTCCATAATATATACAGGCTATTAAAAGCAGCATATTCACTAACTGTTGGATAAAGCTCTTTAATCTTTGATTTCCAAACCGCTTCAACTAAGTTCATTGATAAACCAAATGAGGCCGAGCAAATCAACATGAGCCATAAATACCTTGAGCGAGTAATGTACTTAAAGCTTTCAAACAGCCCCATTCTTGGACGATTAAGTTTTTTCTTCGCCGCATCATTTATATCTTGAGAATTAGCAAGCAATGTATTTGATATATATCTGACTAATAAACATGCTAAAACCGATGAGATAACAACCATACTAATGGAAATCTTCGTCAACAATATCTTGTTATTTGATACCGTAAATAAACGGCTTAAATAACCAGTTTCTGAAGATAAGTTCATCATTAAAAAGCCAACAATTATTACCGATGAATTACCAAACAAGGAAAATAAGGTATAAAAACGCTTCGCTTCACTAGTATTTGTGACCTCATTTGCAATTTGCCAAAAAATTAGCACGTAAAAAATATTAGGCCATAATTCAGAAAAAGCATAAAATAATACGTAGCTCCAATTGCCTATTGTTGCAATATACCATTTGAAATTTGGATATTGCTCTGTTAAAGAGCGTAGAAGGTCCCTATCCATATGAAAAAAATCTACATTAGGATAAATCACAAATGCAAAAACGACATAAAAACCTAAAAATATTGAAATAAGATAGTAAAAAATTGTACTAATTGACAAATGATTGACCATTTTTGCATAGATCACCACAAATAATGCAGCTAGGGGAGTGATAACATACACTTTACTAAAACTAGTTATTTCTGCGCTAACTTCAGAAATCAAAATACTATCTTTAAGAATACGCAGAATATTTTGATTAAAAATAACACAAAACATCAGAGCAGCAATGGGGATGAATTTCGACAATTCGTGATTATGTATTGGCCAAAAGATATTGCGGAAATTACTGTTAAATTGGTGGGACTCTTGATTAGACATCGCTTGCATTAAACATTAATAGACAAAAAAAAAACTAAACTAGTCATCTTTAGCCGTAGCGTATGTTTACGAAGACATAAAGCGAAGTCGCATACTTTTTAATACGATTAAAACATTGATAGATATTTAACATAACTAAGATAGAAAGTCAAGGAACCTTGTGATATTAACTATTATTAATTTTTCTAATTAACACTTGTTAAACTTTATGAGATAATCCTCTGATGTTTTTTAAACTAGACTAAAACAAGGAGTACGATGCCTTTACAAGTGATAGAAGATTATTACTATTCTATTAGCAATGCAGTGGAAGGTGTATTGTTAAATCAGATAGACTTTGGTCAAAACCCTACTGAACAATCACTTAAAGATAATTTTAATGACCTTAACAACACCCTTAGTGACATTAAATACTCATCAAACAATTTTAATGTAATTCATGTATCTCTATATAACCCTGAACAACTAGCACCATTCCTTAAAGAAAATGTTGAATATCAAATATCAGATATTTTTGATTGTGCTTTATCATACATCAATTATCAAATACTAGATCAACTTAACCCACAAAATGAATCAGAGTACACAGAGTTGAAAAAATTAGGTTGGGATTTTGGCGAATTATATAATAACCTTGTAACAAATGCCTCCTCCGAAAATACCATATTAGGCACTGCTTACAAAGGAGAAGATTTTTTAGTTCAAAACTCTAATATAGAGGATGATTTCAAAACAGCCGCTATTGCTCAACTAACAGATTTAGGCGTTAAATTAGACAAGGCGTATAACATAGTGGAATCAAAAAATTTCAACAACACTACTATGAAACTAATTTTAGAAAAAATTGAGAGTGAACGTAATCGTTCAGTAGAGGAAATTATTGATGAAGTTATAAGCCAAAACGAAAACCAAGCAAACAACGATCTATCTTTAGATGAGCAAATGCAGATAGCTATAACGCTAAGCCTCCAAGATAATCCAGGTAATGCCGCACCAGCAAACCCACAGCCTTTCAATGATGCCCACGATAATCCAGAAAATTTATTAAACTTGGAAGCCCTAGAAGAAGAAAACAACAACCGAGGCTATTTTTATGGCTTTTTCTCTTCCATTTTCAGTGGGGCGACTTATGCTGTGAAATCACCGTTTATTTTCACATATAATATTTCAACTTATGTGCTTAGTAATATATTTTCAATATTTACTAATTAACCCGCCAAAAAGTTGCACATGCTACGCATGAGTACTTTTTGCCGAATTTATTTTGCCCACCTTCCTAAAAAACGTGGTTTTTAGGAAGGTAAAAATATTATTTGATGATATATAGTAAATTAAGTTGAATTAAGCGTACTTTACAGGGTTAGAAGATTTTTGGCGCGTATATTTACTAATAATCGGTGATCCAGCGAAAATTATGGTATGCTTCGTATAGCAAAATAACTAGGAACATTCCACATATTGCAAACATAATGCTAAGAAAAACTTCCCGGAAACCTTGTGAAAAGTAACAAGCTATCGTTAAGGCAACAATAATAAGAAAGCTATATAGACCACCAGCATAAATAGTTTGGAATACTATGTTATTAGTAAAATACCACATTAATGTTTGATCATTCGAAGCATAAGACACTAAAGGGGCAAACACCGCCCCTAAAAACAAAACTATGTTGCGATAGGATATTAGCATAAACATATCTAAAGAGCCTAAAGCCCTTCCCTCTCTACTATCTTTTTCTTGATATTTGCAATAGCTTTTGCTGGGTTCAAACCTTTCGGGCAAGTTTTTGTACAGTTCATGATCGTGTGGCAACGATATAGCTTAAATGGATCTTCTAAATCATGCAACCTCTCTCCATCAGCCTCATCACGAGAATCAGCAAGCCACCTATAGGCTTGTAATAATATTGCCGGGCCTAGATATTTATCACCATTCCACCAATAGCTTGGACAAGAAGTGGAACAACAAGCACATAATATACATTCATATAAACCATCAAGCTTCTCGCGATCTTCTTCTGACTGCAAGCGCTCCTTATTTTTTGAAACTGGAGTATCGGTTTTTAACCATGGCTCGATTGAAGCATATTGCGCATAAAAATGAGTCATATCTGGCACAAGGTCCTTAATCACATTCATATGCGGTAGTGGATATATTTTAATATCGCCCGATATTTCTGCAATTGATTTTGTGCAAGCTAGAGTGTTTGTTCCATCAATATTCATCGCGCAGCTACCACATATACCTTCTCGGCATGAGCGTCTGAATGTTAAACTTGGATCTATTTCATTCTTGATTTTTATCAATGCATCCAGAACCATTGGTCCGCATTTATCCAGATCAATTTCGTAGCTATCTAGCTGCGGGTTTTTATCATCATCTGGATTATAACGATATATTTTTAAAGTTTTAGTCGACTCTGATGCAACTACTGCAACATGTTTTTTGCCTTCTGCTACTCTTGAATTTGGTGGTAATCTTAAATCAGCCATATCTTATACCTTATATTAATATACCCTCTTAACTGGTGGAACTGTGTCAACTTCGTCTGTTTTTGTTTCGAATATGACTGGTTTATAGTCAATTTTTACTTTACCAGATTCTTCAAGCCACAGCATTGTATGCTTCATCCATTGATCATCATCACGCTCGGGGAAATCTTCGCGCGCGTGCGCCCCTCTGCTTTCCTTACGGTTTGATGCAGCATGCATGGTAAGAACCGCTTGGTCAAGCAGGTTTCCTAACTCTAATGCTTCGACTAAATCACTATTCCAAATCATCGATTTATCAACAACTTTGATATTCTGATATTCCTTGCGAACCTCATCGATGAGTTCTTGCCCTTCTTCTAGGGTTTCAGCTGTGCGAAACACTGCTGCGTGATTTTGCATAATCTTTTGCATTTTGAGCCTTAAATCAGCAACTAAAATATCACCATCAGAACTTTTAACTTGTGTTAAACGCTCACATAATGAATCAATCACGCCATCTTTTAATCTCTTATGAGGCTTATTTGCTTTTAAAGTGTCTTTCACTCGGTGCGCTGCTGCACGACCAAACACTACCAAATCAAGTAATGAGTTTGAACCTAATCTATTTGCACCATGAACAGAAACACAACCAGCCTCACCAATTGCCATTAAGCCAGGGACAATTTCTTCTTTGCCATCTTTTAAAGTAATCACTTCAGTATGGTAGTTAGTTGGTATGCCGCCCATATTATAATGAACTGTTGGGATAACTGGAATTGGATCTTTTGTTACGTCAACACCTGCAAAGATTTTTGCCGTCTCAGAAATACCTGGCAATCTCTTCTCAAGAACTTCATCTGGCAAATGATTTAGATGTAAATATACATGATCTTTATGCTCACCAACGCCTCGACCTTCCCTTATTTCCATAGTCATTGAACGAGACACCACATCGCGCGATGCAAGGTCCTTTGCTGATGGAGCGTATCTTTCCATAAAACGCTCACCCTCAGAATTGACCAAATATCCACCCTCGCCTCTTGACCCTTCAGTGATCAAACAACCAGCCCCATAAATGCCAGTTGGGTGGAATTGTACAAACTCCATATCCTGCATAGCTAATCCAGCACGAATACACATGCCGCCACCATCACCAGTGCAAGTGTGCGCCGAAGTTGCTGAAAAATATGCACGACCATAGCCACCAGTAGCTAGAACTACTTTATGACCACGAAATACATGCAGAGTACCATCATCAAGATTCCAGGCCATAACACCCTTACATTCTCCATCTTCCATGATCAAGTCAGTAGCAAAATACTCAATGAAAAACTGCGCTTTATGCTTTAATGCTTGTTGATATAAAGTATGCAATATTGCATGGCCAGTGCGGTCCGCTGCTGCGCAAGTTCTCTGAGCCGCTTTACCTTTACCATACTCGGTAGTCATACCACCAAACGGTCTTTGATATATCTTCCCCTCCTTATTACGCGAAAATGGCACGCCATAATGTTCTAATTCTATAATGCTTTCTGCTGCATTTTTACACATATATGCAATTGCATCCTGATCCCCAAGCCAATCTGAACCTTTTACGGTATCATACATATGCCAGCGCCAATCGTCTTTACCCATATTACCAAGAGCTGCGCTAATACCACCTTGAGCTGCAACTGTATGACTACGTGTTGGGAATACTTTTGAAATACACGCGGTACTAAATCCCGCCTCAGCCATTCCAAATGTTGCTCTTAGACCCGCTCCACCAGCGCCAACAACAACGACATCAAACTCATGTTCGACTATATTATATTTTTCTGACATATTTTTTATAAACTCATTATATATATTAAAGATACCGCAAAACTAACTGCCGTCACAATCACCAGAATCTTTATCATTATTACTAAAGCAACACGCATCACACGGCACTTGATATAGTCTTCAAAAATCACCTGCATCCCTATTGATGAGTGGTATAAAGCAGTGGGAATAAATATCATTAAAACTGCAGAATTGTAAGGTGCTTGTAAAATATCGATAAAAGATGCAATCGTAGTGGCGTGGCTAACTTTTGCAATAAAACAAACCATCCATGCAGTCAAAATCACCATCATTATTGCCGTGATTCTCTGTTTCATCCAGTGGTCTGAGCCTTTCCCGGCAGATCCCAGGTTTTTAGCCATTGATAAACTTGATCTATATTTGTTTTGCATTTCACTCATCTCTTTTTCCTAAATATATAGCCAAAATAATGCTGTTAAAATGACCGAAATTAAAATAACTGCTACACCACTTCTATTAATACAATTAATTTCAAATCCGCGCCCCGTATCCCATACTAAATGTCTGATACCGGTGCAAAAATGATAAAAATATCCATAACTAGTAATGTATAATAAAGACTTTACTATTAAATTATCAAAACACTCAAAGTAACAATTATTAAAACCACTAAATACCCATAATATGAACCACCAGCTTAGTGCTAATATCATAACAAATAATCCCGTTCCACTCATTCTATGTCCAATGGAAAGAACTGAGCTTATTTGTGGTTTATATATACTTAAATGCGGCGATAATGGCCTTTTATTTTTTGTCTCTTCGATTTTATTCATATGTCCATTATTCTAGTAATGTTGACGCCTATGCGATACTGACCTACAACGTAGTATAGACCGTTGACTCTCTAATTGTCAACTCAATCAGTAAAAAAGCAGAGCTTAAGTACGGTCTAGTTAATAATAAGCAACAGAGAAGTATAATCTCATAATTTTTTTAAAAAAATAGTGACTAGTAAAAAATTTAATGATATCGTCTTTAGCAGATTAATTTTTCAATTGTTGAATAGTCCAATATGCCAACAAACTCCAAAGTAGTTAATAACTATATAGACGCGTTATACGATTTATGTAAAGATAATGCGGCGAAAGAGAAAGTATTAAGTGATCTTCAGAATGTGAATGAAATAATTTTTACTCACGCAGATTTAGCCGAGGCTTTATCTTCCTTAACGATTCCAGCTGATAATAAAATTAGTGCATTTAAGAAAATTACTGAGAAAAATAAATTTTCTGAATTAACAACAAATTTTGTTACAGTTTTAATTAAAAATAACCGAGTCAATCTTTTAAAAGAAATATTGGAACTATTCAAAACGCGTGTTAATCAAACCTTAGGAAAAAAGCAAATATCAATTACTTCGTCAACAAAATTACTGCCCGAATCTTTAAAACTATTAGAGCAATATTTAGCCAAAAAATTAAATAGTAAAGTTGAATTCGATTTGAACATAGATAAATCATTACTTGGCGGGGTGCTTATTAATTACGAGGGCAAATTGCTCGATTTTTCAATTTTAGGGGCAATTACCACAGTTGAGAAAAAAATTCTTTAAAATTATGCGAAATAGGCATTTTTTTACAGCTTGCGTAATATAAATTTTTATATTAACTTATATTGTGTTTTTGATAAATTATAACATGGAGTACAAGGGATGAATCTTAACCCATCAGAAATATCTGAAATTTTAAAACGTGAAATTAGTAACGTCGGGGAATTAAGTAAGCAAGAAGAGGTTGGCTACGTTGTTAAAGTTGGAGATGGTATTGCAAATGTTAGTGGTATTGAAAAGGTTCAAGCTGGTGAAATGGTTGAGTTTGACTCTGGTATCAAGGGTCTTGCTTTAAACCTCGAAAGCGATGTTGTTGGCATAGTAATCATGGGTGATGATAGCACTATACGACAAGGCGATAAAGTCAAACGTACTGGTGAAATTTTACAAACACCAATTGGTCCTGAAATGATTGGCAGAGTCGTTGATGCATTGGGAAGACCAATTGATGGTAAAGGTGATATTAAAACTAAAAAAACTAGTAAGATTGAAGTCAAAGCTCCAGGTATTATTAGCAGAAAAAGTGTGCACGAGCCGTTGCAGACTGGAATCAAAGCTATTGATGCATTAATACCTATAGGCCGCGGTCAAAGAGAGCTTATTGTTGGCGATCGTCAGACGGGTAAAACAACTATTGCTATAGACACTATCATCAATCAAAAAAATGCTCACCTTGCTGGAGAAAACGGCGACAAAGTATATTGTGTTTATGTTGCAATTGGCCAGAAAAGATCTACCGTTTCGCGAATTGTTAAACAGCTTGAAGAAGCGGGAGCCATGGAATATACAGTAGTTGTAGCTGCCACAGCCTCTGATCCAGCTCCAATGCAATTTTTAGCTCCTTATACTGGTTGCGCAATAGGAGAGTATTTTCGTGATAACAAAATGCATGCTTTAGCAATTTATGACGATTTAACTAAACATGCTGTGGCATATCGTCAAATTTCATTACTACTAAGAAGGCCACCAGGTCGCGAGGCCTACCCAGGAGACGTATTCTACCTACACTCACGTTTACTTGAGCGCGCTGCTAAACTATCTGATGCTAAAGGCGCTGGGTCTTTAACAGCTTTGCCAATCATTGAAACTCAAGCGGGTGATGTCTCGGCTTATATTCCCACAAATGTAATTTCTATCACAGATGGTCAGATTTTCTTAGAAAGTGAATTATTTTACAAAGGAATTAGGCCAGCGGTAAATGTTGGTATATCAGTAAGTCGAGTGGGCTCTGCTGCACAAACTAAGGCTATAAAGAAATTGTCGGGCTCTATGAAACTAGAATTAGCGCAATTTCGTGAAATGGAGGCATTTGCACAATTTGGCTCTGACCTAGATGCATCGACACAAAAACTAATACAACATGGTTTAAAACTAACAGAATTATTAAAGCAACCACAATACTCACCATTTAGTGTTGAACAGCAAGCAGTCAGTTTGTATGCTGGGTCAAAAGGTTATTTGGATCAAATTGACACATCAAAAGTTAGTTTATTTGAGTCAAAGATGCTGGAAGATATGAAGCTAAAAAATAATAATATCTTATCAACAATCAGGAAAGAAAAGCAGATAAATGAAAAAACTGAAAAAGAATTACAAAAATACTTAGAAAGCTTTGTAGAAAACTTTATTGCCAATAATTAGAATTAAAAAAAATGTCTGGATTAAAACAACTCAGGAATAGAGTAAAAAGCATCAAATCAACACAAAAAACAACAAAGGCTATGCAGGTTGTATCTGCGGCTAAGTTGAATAAGTTGAAAGATCAAGCTGCCCGAGTAAATAATTTTTCACATATTTTAGCATCTTTAATGAACAACATTACCCATGGTGATGGAGTGCTTGATTTACCATCAAAAGATCGCCATTTCTTTAGTAAATCATTGCTCGAGCTTCCACATCTATTAATAGTAATGACGTCCGAACGCGGTTTATGCGGTGGTTTTAATTCCTCAGTTTTAAAACAAGTTAAAACTGACTTATTCCAATACAGGCAAAAGGGCAAAAAAATTAAATTAATTATTATTGGCAAGAAAGGTTATGAAGCATTACGCCATGATCATGCTGATATAATTGAAGGATATTACAACTTATCCAATGATTACGAATCAGTTGCTGCGCAAGTAAAACAAAAAGTAATTTCGTTAGTTGAGCAGCAAAAAATTGGTGGGTGTTTTATGTATTATAATAGATTTAAAAACGCTATGACACAGATTGTTACAACTGAGCAGGTGCTTCCAGCTGTTGATCAGCAAAAATCTGAAGCCGAAGATAGAGTAAACGTTGATACCGAAGGAGAAAATTTAGTTCGCAGTATTATTGATTTATATATACATGGCGAAGTAAATTACGCCCTATTACAAAGTAGGGCCAGCGAAGAAGGAGCAAGAATGACGGCTATGGATAATTCGACTAAAAATGCTAGTGAGCTTGTTGACAAGCTTACATTAAAACTAAATAGATCAAGACAAGCAATGATTACTACTGAATTAACTGAGATTATTTCAGGTGCAGAGGCGGTATAATAATATTATTATGAATGATAAGGAAAAAAAATGACAGAGAAAAAAGGTAAAATTACACAAATTATTTCAGCAGTTGTTGATGTTCAATTTCCTTCAGATGTTGAACTTCCAAATATTTTAAATGCATTAAAATGCAGTAATAACGGTGAAGAACTAACTTTAGAAGTGGCTCAGCATATTGGAAATAGAACGGTTCGCTGTATTGCGATGGACTCCACCGATGGGCTAATTAGAGGTATTGAAGTATCCGACACTGGCGAAGCGATTAATATACCTGTAGGACCAGAAACATTAGGCCGCATTATGAATGTTATTGGCGATCCTATTGATGAGCAAGGTCCAATTAAAGCAAAAGAACGCTCTGTTATACATAAAGAGGCTCCTGCATTCGATGAGCAGTCAACAGATAATGAAATGTTAGTAACTGGAATTAAAGTCGTCGACTTGCTAGCCCCTTATGCAAAAGGCGGAAAAATTGGTTTGTTTGGTGGGGCTGGTGTTGGTAAAACTGTTATTATCATGGAGCTTATTAATAATGTTGCAAAAGCACATGGTGGGTACACAGCATTTGCTGGGGTTGGTGAGCGAACAAGAGAGGGTAACGACCTGTATCATGAAATGATCGAATCTGGCGTTATTAATCCCGATAACTTAAAAGAGTCAAAAGTAGCATTAGTATATGGACAAATGAATGAGCCTCCTGGTGCAAGAGCAAGAGTTGCGTTAACTGGACTGACTATAGCTGAATCATTCAGAGATCGTGACGGTGGTCAGGATGTGTTGTTTTTTGTAGATAATATTTTCCGCTTTACGCAAGCTGGGTCAGAGATATCTGCATTATTAGGTCGCATTCCTTCAGCAGTAGGATATCAACCTACTCTAGCTACAGACATGGGAAAGCTACAAGAGAGAATAACCTCAACCCAAACTGGCTCCATCACCTCAGTGCAAGCTATTTATGTTCCTGCTGATGATCTAACCGATCCAGCTCCAGCAACTTCTTTCACTCACCTTGATGCAACAACAGTATTAAGCCGACAGATAGCTGAGCTTGGTATCTATCCAGCTGTTGATCCACTCGATAGTAACTCCCAAATTTTGGACCCTAAGATTGTGGGTGAGGAGCATTATAATACTGCTCGTGAAGTCCAAAGAGTTTTACAAACTTACAAGTCATTACAAGATATTATTGCAATCTTAGGCATGGATGAGCTTTCTGATGAAGATAAATTAGTTGTTAGTAGAGCTCGTAAAATTCAGCGATTCTTATCCCAGCCTTTCCATGTTGCAGAAGTGTTCACCGGTTTGCCTGGTAAATTAGTTGATTTAAAAGATACAGTCGCAGGATTCAAAGGATTAGTCGAAGGTAAATACGACCATTTACCTGAAGCTGCTTTTTACATGGTAGGTAACATCGAAGAGGCAATTGCGAAAGCCGAAACTTTAAAATAACTAATCTACCCGCCAAAAAGTTGCACATGCTACGCATGAGTACTTTTTGCCGAATGAACTAGTCAAACTTATATCTACTAGAGAAGGCGGCCGTTAAGGTCCCTTCATCTAGATAGTCAAGTTCTCCACCAACGGGGATTCCACTTGCTAGGCGTGAAATACTTATATTCAAATCCTTAAAAAATTCTGTAATGAAATATGCAGTTGTTTGACCATCAAGTGTTGAGTTAGTGGCAATTATTAACTCAGCAGTACTATTTTGATGACAACGCTGCAATAATTGTGGCAACCTCAATTCATGAGGATCGCGACTATTGGAGGCTGACATGGTTTGACCTAGTACGTGATACCTACCTTTAAAGGTTTCACTACGTTCGATTGCCCAAAGCTCTGCTACTGTTTCCACCACAGTAATCATCGTATCATTTCTAGTCTCGTCAGAACAAATATTACAAATTTCATTATAATCAATATTACCACAAACAGTACAATGATTTATTTTAGTGTAAGCCTCATCAAGACCTTCTATAAGGCCTTTAAGGCGTACATCCTTATCTTGTAGTAAATGTAAAACAATTCGGCGCGCAGATCTTGACCCAAGACCCGGTAATTTTGAAAAGAGATAAATTAACTGATCAACACCCGATTGTTTTAACATAATCTTAACCTAAAAATTCAAACCTGGAGGTAGGTTACCCACATCACCAAATGCACCACCCATACTAGCTTTAGAGTCTTCTTCAGCCTTGGACTTAGCATCATTATGTGCTGCAACGATTAGGTCTTCTAGCATTTCTTTTTCATCTTTTTCCAATAAAGAAGGGTCGATATCTATTTTCTGCATATGTCCATTGCCACTCATTGCAATGCTAACTAAACCTCCACCTGCTTTTCCTTCATATGTTTTAGAGGCAATTTCTTTCTGCATATCACCCATTTTCTTTTGCATAGCCTGGGCTTGTTTCATTAATTGATTGATGTTCATAAGTTTCCTCTATTTTTATGTTATTTATTTAAAATTATATCTGATATATTAGCATCAGGGAAATAGTTTTTGATAGAATTATAGTCTTCTGATTCGCGCACTTTATCCAGCATCACTTCCTTTAAAGTTTTAAATTCACTATTTTTTTGATAAGTAACTTTATATGTTTCTCCTGACCAATTTTGTAGTAACTGTTCAATTTTGCTAATCGATTTTGGTACTACACTACCCTTTAAACCCAATGAGCTAGAAGTAAACTCTGTTATTTCTAGTTCATTCATCAGGAAATAATATATGTCTACTTCCCTGTTTTTATGACAATATTTTAGAAAACTGTAAAAATCATTATGTACATTTTGCTGCTTTACTTCAGATTTTGACCCCTGCTTTACTTCCGAAATATGCTGAGATTGTGAAGAAACTTTTTCTATCTCTACTTCAGTGTCTAAAATATTTTCAATATTAGGTAAATTACATGCATAAATGGCTTTGATAATTATCATTTCAACACATGTTAGTTCGTTATGAGACTTTTTTAATTCACTTTCGCCTTGATTAAATATTTGCCATAATGTCGTTAATTTGGACAAAGGAGTACCAATTAAAATATTGGTAATGTCCTTAGAATACTCAGAATATAATGGATTATGGTAGTTATTAATCACTTTATATTTTGATAATTCAGCAGTAAAAGATTCAATCTCTTGAATAAAATGCTCTAAACTACTTGAGGCAAAATAAACTTTATGTAATAAATTTATAGCTGCTGTTGGATCATTAGCAATAATCAACTTTATGAATTGTATAACTACTTTAGTTTCTAATAGTCCTAGCATTTCTACAATAACTGTAGAACTAATATTATGCTCATTCTCGCCAACATTATGTAAATAGGAAGAAGCTTGGTCTAGTAAGGCAACGGCATCACGCGCCGAACCTTCTGATTTGCCGGCAATCATTTTTTGTGCATCTTCATCAATTTCTATTTTTTCTGCAATTGATATCTGCTTAATTAACGCAAAAATTTCTTGAAAGCCAAATCTTTTTAAATCATATCTTTGACATCTAGAGATCACCGTTACTGGTATTTTTTGCACCTCAGTAGTGGCAAAAATAAATACTACATGTTCTGGTGGCTCTTCAACAATTTTCAATAGCGCGTTAAAAGCGCTTTTTGAAAGCATGTGGATCTCATCGATAATAAAAAATTTATACTTACCAACTAGTGGGCGATACTCACAGCTTTCAATAATTTCTCGAATATCATCTATACTTGTGCGGCTTGCGGCATCAAGCTCAATGATATCAGGGTGATTATGCTCGTTAAAATTTTTACAGTTTTGACATTTTTCACAAGGTAATGCTTTTTTGTCAACAATTTTCAAATCACTGCAATTAACTGTCTTGGCAATAATGCGAGCTGATGATGTTTTCCCAACCCCTCTAATGCCAGTTAGCAAATAAGCTTGTGCTAAACGTTTATGCTCAATACAATAAGATAGTGTCTTTACTAAAACATCCTGCCCCATTAATTGAGCAAAATTAGCCGGTCGATATTTACGCGCAAATGGTATGTATTTTAACTTTTCTGTAGACATATGTTTTTCCATATATATAAGCTAGTGTTAAACCCGTATGTAAAATGCTCTGGCTGCTTCTTTTCAGACCTGACCAACTAAACAAAACATTCGCCAAAACACTAGCCAACTAATAAAATAGACTTTTTCTTAGTTAGTATCAAGTTTTATTTTCACAGAACAAATTATAATTATTTGTTGACTACGTATTATTTGTTTGTTATAAATTCACATAAATAATAATACGCGTTTTACGTATTTCTTATTGGGATGTAGCTCAGTTGGTAGAGCAACGGTTTTTGATATCGTAGGTCGAAGGTTCGAGTCCTTCCATCCCAGCCACCTTCAAAAGGTATATACTGAAGAGATAGGTAACAGTTTATTCTTATCACATGGGTAACAGTTTTACCCCAAAAGGATTAGATGTAGGTTCCAATCTACATAGCCATTATAAAATACGAACTAAACCCCTATTTTTTATTACCTGGAAATCAATAACTTTATTTCTGTTTTGTTCAATAGCAAGCCCTACATATGCTTATTTGGTCTTTTTTTGTAATATATAAATAGCTCATCTATCTCTACTATAGTGAATTAAATTGAAGTCTGAGTTTTTTATAGGAAATATTTTTTGATTTAGTGGGCAGCTTTTGACCTTTTGATGCTAACCCATTTAAAGGTAAAAAGGTGATCAATAAGTCAAAAAAATGAAATAGAAAATGCGCGAACCTCAACTTAATTCACTATATAGCTATATCCTTGGTCTTTTCTGGTAGAGACCTGCGTCTAATTTCTTTGCAATTAACTATCTTTCTAAACCTTTTTGCTTCAGTTTAGACCACCTCAACATTCTCACCAACTGTTATTCATCAATGCCCATATTGGGGCATTGCTAAAACTTGACAAACAAAGTATTTGTTAATATAATTCCCACATAATACATGTGGTATTGTGCAAATTTTAAGGTGTCAAAGTGAAAAAAATAATCGTCGTTTAAAGTAGAAAATTTGGTTGCGTTTAGCATCTCTTGAAAATAGAGAACACTATCTTATTACTTAATTTTTAAAATTTAAATGTCGAGGTTTTTTATGACACACGTCTTATTGCCAGCAATCTGGCTAATTATTCTTATTGTGGGTCTTCCACAGCTTTCTGAAACTGTTTATACACCTTCTTTACCTGATATAGCGCACGCTTTACAAACTTCAGCATCGATGGTGGAGTATACGCTTACTCTTTACCTCTTTGGTTTTGCTATTGGTACGCTTTTTTGGGGTAAATTATCTGATAAATTTGGCCGCAAACCATGTGTTATTGCCGGTCTCATTATTTTTATCGTTGGATGTATAGGTTGCTATTTTTCAACAAACATTACTCTATTGATGCTTAGCCGTTTTATCCAAGCGTTTGGTGGAAGTATTGGAAGTGTTCTTGGCCAAGCGATTTGTCGCGATGCCTTTAATGGGCCTGCCCTTGGCAGAGTTTACTCTTCTATAGGCAGTGCTCTTGCGCTTTTCCCAGCACTTGGTCCTGTGATTGGCGGCATTATTGCAGAGCATTTTGGATGGCCTAGTATTTTCTTATTTTTAATGATTTTTGCTCTTATTTTAATAATCTTGGTATCAATAAAATTACCAGAAACACATCACAAAAATAATCGTAAAAAAATAGCAATTTGGACTCTCGCATTGCATCTTATTCGGAACAAAAAAGTGATTGGTTTTGGTTTGATTGTAGCAGGATGCAACGGCATACTTTTTAGCTATTTTGCCGAGGGTTCGTTTTACCTGATTAAAATCCTAGGGCTTAGTCCGAGTGAATATGGCTTTAGCTTTACCTTAATTGCGGCTGCAACAATGATGGGCGGCATCTTATCTAAAAAGCTGCATGCGCATCATTCATCCGAAGTAATTATGAGTTATGGTCTTGCAATCATCACAATTACTGCACTCATATTTAGCCTTATTGCATTTGCCAATCACAGCATAGTTCCGTTGCCAAATGGCTTAATGATAGCAGTCACAATAATGAGCCAAATGAGTATTGCTTTTGGTATCTGTATGTCAACAAGCAATGCTTTAGCATTAGCTCTTGTCGATTATAAACATGCAGTCGGGGCAGCCTCCAGTTTATTTGGATTTTTTTATTACGGCGTAATCTCCCTCTTCACGCTGGGTATGGGCGTTTTGCATAATGGTACATTGTTACCAATGCCACTTTATTTTTTGTGTATTGCTGTCTTTATGACGATTGTACAAAGAATTATGCTGTAGGATATTTTGATACGGACACTTGTAGGTTAGAACCTACACTTAATTTTTTTGGGGTAAAACTGTTACCTATGTGATAAGAATAAACTGTTACCTATCTCTTCAGTATATACTCTTGAGATCTATTGGAGAGGTGGCCGAGTGGTTGAAGGCGCACGCCTGGAAAGTGTGTATGCAA
>JBMGNO010000007.1:0-825 GCA_049739405.1 Rickettsiaceae bacterium | reverse complement strand
ATGTGATACGACTAACCTGTTCCCTATCTCTTCAGTATATACCTTCTATTATATGGCGGAGAGGAAGGGATTGGCTGCGCCGCTGCTTCGCTAAACGCTCGCAAGATCAAACCCTCCTTGCCGGGTTCTCTTCCCTACTCTCACTTTATAATAAAAAAACTAAAACTACAAGGTACGCTTCGCTTTTCTCCTTGCACTTCTAGTTTTTCTATTATATGGCGGAGAGGAAGGGATTCGAACCCTCGATACAATTGCTTGCATACACACTTTCCAGGCGTGCGCCTTCAACCACTCGGCCACCTCTCCAATAGATCTCAAGAGTATAAGTATTATTAACACGTGAGTCAAGGTAGAAATGACTATTGTGTCGACAAAGTATCTATGATACCTTTTTCAAGCCCCTAAAAGTCCTTCTATTATTCAGAACCTACATATCAAAAAAATCTGTATTTTCAGCTTCATAGATATTCTCAGTTAAATCTCTTCCTGAAGAGTCTAAAATTGGAGATAATATATAATCCGTTATTCCCAAGGCTCCATGCTTAGTAAAAGTCCAAATTTCTGATGCAAACTCTTGAATATTTTGCCCAAAATACACTGATTGATTTAACGTATGGTCATTAACATATTTCACAACTTGGTGCGCCACGGATGAAAATTCACCATGTGATCCATCTTTCAAATGCTTACTAGCATAATCCGCACTTGTAAAAGAATAACAAATGGTGTCAAGCACATCACCTACGCTCTTGCACGCACCTAAAGAGTTTTTTAAACTCACACTTTCACCCAGAATAAATGAGTCTACAATGCCATAAAACATTT